>JAEEOY010000010.1 GCA_016284515.1 Kiritimatiellia bacterium
CCATCAGGTCCAGCTCCGCGTGCGTGCGTGTCACGATGTTGTTGAACCCTGCCGCCTTCAGCGCCCTGACGCACGCCGAGCCGACCATGCCGCGATGTCCCGCGACGAATACCCTGTCCGTCTCACGCATCTTTCAGCGCCTTTTCCTTGCGCGCGAGCTCGAGGTCTGCGTCGACCATCATGTCGACGAGCTCGCGGAACTTCACCTTCGGCTCCCAGCCGAGCTCGCGCTTCGCCTTCGAGGCGTCGCCGAGAAGCTGGTCGACTTCCGTCGGACGGAGATAGCGCTTGTCGCATTCGACGTACTTCTCCCAGTCGAGCCCCACGCGCGAGAACGCGGCTTCGAGGAACTCCTTGACGGAGTGCATCTCGCCGGTCGCGAGGACGAACTCGTCGGGCTTGTCGTGCTGGAGGATCTTCCACATGCCCTCGACGTAGTCGCCCGCGAAGCCCCAGTCGCGCAGGGAGTTGATGTTGCCCATGTAGAGCTTGTCCTGAAGCCCCATCTTGATGCGCCCGACGGCGCGGGTGATCTTGCGCGTGACGAACGTCTCGCCGCGGCGCGGGGACTCGTGGTTGAAGAGGATTCCGTTGGACGCGAAGATTCCGTACGCCTCGCGGTAGTTCCTCACGGCCCAGTAGGCGTAGAGCTTCGCGACGGCGTAGGGCGAGCGCGGATAGAACGGAGTCGTCTCCTTCTGCGGAACCTCCTGGACGAGTCCGAACAGCTCGGAGGTGGAGGCCTGGTAGAACTTCGTGAGCTTGTCGCGTCCGGTGAGGTGAATCGCCTCGAGGAGCCTCATAGTGCCGAGCGCATCGACGTCGCCAGTGAACTCCGGGGAGTCGAACGAGACGCGCACGTGGCTCTGCGCGGCGAGGTTGTACACCTCGTCGGGCTGGATCTCGTAGACGAGCTTCACGAGGTTCGCGCTGTCCGCAAGGTCGCCGTAGTGCAGGAAGAGCCGCACGCCGTTGATGTGCGGATCCTGATACAGATGGTCAATGCGCTCCGTGTTGAACGTCGAGGCACGGCGGATAACGCCGTGCACCTCGTAGCCCTTCGACAGCAGAAGCTCCGCGAGGTAGCTTCCGTCCTGACCGGTGATACCGGTAATAAGTGCCTTCTTCATATCGTCGTCAGACATTGAGCGCCGTCTTCGACCAGGGCTCCTTGCCCGCGAGGAGAGACGGAGTCGTCATTTCAGGCGGCACGGGGATGCCGAGCATCTGCAGCGCGGTCGGCGCGACGGCGGAGAGCTTCGCGAGAGGCGTGAGCCTGACGCCCGCCGCGTCGTTCGCCACGTAGAAGCACTCGACGAGGTTGAGCGTGTGCGACGTCTTCGTGAGGCCGGACTTGTAGTCGACCATCTGCTCGGCGTTGCCGTGGTCGGCGAAGATGAGGACGTGGGCGTCGAGCTCGAGAAGGCGCGGAAGGAGCTTGCCGATGCATTCGTCGGTCACCTCGACGGCCTTAGTCGCGGCGGCCTGGTCGCCCGTGTGGCCGACCATGTCGCAGTTCGCGTAGTTGACGGCGATGAATCCGTAGGGATTGTTCTCGAGGCGCTTGAGGAGCGCGTCGGTCACCGTGTAGGCGTCCATCTCGGGATGCGAGGCGAACGTCGCGGGGTCGAAGCGGCTCGGGACGTCGACCTGCTCCTCGCCCTCGGAAGGCGTCGTGGACTTGCCGTTGAAGAAGCTCGTCACGTGGCGGAACTTCTGGGTCTCCGCGATGCGCAGCTGCCTGAGGCCCGCCTTGGATATGACCTCGCCGAGGAGGTTGTCCATGCTGCCGCCAGCCCCGCCGGCGCCGAGCAGATAGTCCTCGAACTCGTCCCAGTAGCGGGAGAAGCCGAGATACGTAACCTGCGGACGGCTCGAGCGCTTGCCCGGATAGTCGTCGCAGACGAACGCCTGCGTGAGCTGGATCGCGCGGTCCTGGCGGTAGTTGGTGTGCATCACGACATCGCCGTCCTTCATGCCTGCGTAATCGCCGATCACGTAGCACGGAATGTACTCGTCGGTCATCGGAGTGTTGTCGGGCGTCTTGCCGGTCTCGTACTCCTTCTTGACGGCCTCCTCGATCGTGGCGGCGCGGTTGCCCCTGCAGTCGACGATGCATTCAAACGCCGTGTCGGTGAGCTCGTACTTCTTCGCGCGGTCCATGCCGTAGTAGCGGCCCATAGCCGTGCCGATTGTCGCGTTGCCGACGGAAGCGAGCTCCTGCTTGAGGCGCGCGATGTACTCGAGCGTCGAGCGCGGCGGCGTGTCGCGTCCGTCAAGGAACGGATGCACGACGATCTTCCCCTCGGGGAACTCGGCGCGCGCGCGCTTCATAAGCTTGAAGAGATGCTCCTGGTGGGCGTGAACGCCCTCGTCCTGGAGAAGGCCGAAGAAATGGAACTGCGAATTGTTCTTCTTCCACTGCGCGATCAGGTTCTGCCACTTCGGGCTCTTGAAGAGATCGCCGGAGGCGAGACCGTCGTCGATGCGCTTGAGCTCCTGGACGACGATCCTGCCCGCGCCCATGTTGAGATGGCCGACTTCGGAGGAACCCTGGTAGCCGTCCGGCAGGCCCACTGCCTCTCCGCAGCAGTCCAGAAGGCAGTGCGGATACCGCGCGCGGATCTGGTCGATAACGGGCGTCTTCGCCCCATACACTGAATTGCCGTCCTGACGCGGGTTGACGCCCCAGCCGTCGCGGATGATGAAGACTACAGGTCTCATTTTCTTCTGTTACTCCTTAATGTCGGCCACTATCGGCCTAAATCGTGCTTTTGGCCGTCTATTATACCAAAATCCGCGTCCCGCAACAATGGCACGCGCAAACCAAGCCAACGCGATGTCGGAAAATTTGGTAGAATATACGGCATGAGTTCAGGAGAGAGAGATTCCGCCGTGCTGGAGGCCGCGCCATGATGAACATGTCGGCACACCAGTCGCAGGCGCAAACGCAGACGATGACCCTGGCGCCGCAGATGCGCCAGGGCATCGAGTTGCTCACCATGAATCTCCCCGAACTCAGGCTCAGGCTCGACAAGGAGCTGAGCGAGAACCCCTGCATAGAGGACGTGGAGCAGACGCTCGTCACGGAGACGGTGTCCGAAAAGCTCAAGGAGGCCGAGGAGCGTCCGGACTCAGACGCGGACGGCTATCCGGACGACGACTACGAGCCTGAGTACGGAACGGCCGCCGCCATCACAGGAGACGAGGAGGCAAACGAGCGCCGCCAGCGCTTCTTCGACAGCCAGACGAAGGAGGAGACGCTCGAGGAGCACCTTCTCGTGCAGCTGGAGCTCTCCGACGTGCCGGAAGAGGACATGCCGATTGCGGAAGTGCTCATAGGCGAACTCGACGACAACGGACTCTTCGCCGGGTCGATTCCCGACCTCATGATGGTCACCGGCGAAAGCGAGGCGAAGATACTTTCCGTCCTCAAGCGCATCACCGAGCTCGATCCGCCCGGATGCGGAGCGCGCAACGCGAAGGAATGCCTCCTCGCGCAGCTCGACAAGCTGGACGGCTCGCCCTTCAAGGAAGACGTGCGCGAGCTTATCGAGCGCCACCTAGAGGACGTCGCAGCCGGGCACATCGCGGCAATCGAGCGCGACATGGGGATCTCCCACGAGCGCTACGCCGACATCCTGCGCGAGCTGAGGACTCTTGACCCCTTCCCAGGGCGCGCCTTCGCGCACAGGGGTAAGTCCGTCGCCTACGTGAACCCCGAAGTCCACGCGGTCCTCACGAAGGACGGATGGTGGGCCGACGTCGACGACAGGAGCATCCCCGAAATCCACATTTCGCCGAAGTACGAGCGAATGCTCAACGACCCCAACACGGACAGGCAGACGAAGTCGTACATCCGCGAGCGCATTGCCGCCGCGCGGGCGATAATCGACGCCGTCCAGAAGCGGCAGGAGACGATACGCGGAATCTCCCAGGCGATCATCGACGCGCAGCCCGGGTTCTTCGAGCGCGGACTAAAAGGTCTCAAGCCGCTCACGATGCAGCAGGTCGCGGACAAGGTGGGCGTTCACCACACGACCGTCTCGCGCACCGTCAGGGACAAGTACATCTCCACACCGAAGGGCGTCGTGGAGCTGAAGAAGTTCTTCACGTCCGGAGTGGAGACGGACAGCGGAGAGCAGGTCTCGACCGACGCGGTGAAGGACAAGCTCAAGTCCATCATCGCCGCAGAGGACAAGTCGAATCCGCTTTCGGACGAAAAGCTCTCCGAGATGATGAAGAAGGCTGGCTACCACGTGGCGAGGCGCACGGTGGCGAAGTACCGCGGCGCGCTCGGCATCCCTGGCACGTCTGAGCGACGCGTCGCTACGACGCGCTGACGCGAGGAAGAAGCCGCTTCATCATCCGCAGCACGACGAGCAGCACCGCACCCGTGACAAGTAGCGGCATTACAGACGCGCCTTTCATCGTCAGATAGATCAGCGCGGCAAGTTGAAGATAGACAATCCCTCCGACGAGAAG
>JAEEOY010000102.1 GCA_016284515.1 Kiritimatiellia bacterium
GAGAGCGTTGATATCGCCGCGCCGGGAGAAGGTATACTTTCGACATGCCCCTCTTATGTAACATTAATGGGGCTTGTCACCTATTGGTCTTCACTTGACCAGGATAATCGTTATCTGGCTCTTGATGGCACCTCCATGGCGACGCCGCACGTTGCAGGGGCGCTTGCGCTTGTGAAGGGGTACTATCCTGACGACGTGTACTGGCAGACGATCCAGCGCCTTACGCTGAATGCCGATTACGTCGAGTCGCTTCACGACTATCTTTCCACGGGCAGAAGGCTGAACGTGTACAAGGCCATTCTCTCGCTTGTTCCGCCTGCGCCGATCGTGACGGCGACGCCGGGTGTATACGAGGATCGCATCGAAGTGACCTGGAAGCCGGTCGAGGGCGCGACATACTACAAGCTGTACAGGCGGTGGAGCGAAGGCGGCACGATGGACGAGCTTACCTGATTGACGACGGACCTCGCGTACACCGACCGCGAGGCGGAGCCCCGGGTTGGCTACCATTACTATGTCCGCTGCTCGAAGCACGCGGACGGCGCGGACGCATCGCCTGTCAGTCCTGCCGGCGTAGGCTACAAGCTTTCGCCGATTCTCGACGAGTGTGATCCTGCCGACGACACGGCGTCCGGCGCGACGCCGATTACGCCTACGTCCGCGGAGCAGACGCACGGGACGCACAGCCTTACGGACAAGGATCCGGAAGACTGGTTCAGGATCGCCGTTTCTGCCGGGCAGACATACTTGTTCGAATCGGCCGGAGCGTACGACATCAAGGCGGAGCTCTATGGCGCGGCGACGACCAACGCGTCCGACCTTATCGTATCCGACGACGATTCCGGAACTGGCGACAACTTCAAGGTGACATATACCCCGCAGTCGGACGGAATGGTGTTCCTCAGGGTCCGTCCCTTCACGACGGCGCAGGCGAGCTGGTACACGCTGAAGCATTCCATCCCGGGATTCGCGGACGAATGGGATCCCGCGGACGACACTATGGACGGCGCGACGGTTCTGGAGCCTGCTGACGAGGAGCAGACCCACGGCCTGCATGCGCTTTCGGCGTCCGACGCGCAGGATCTGTTCCGCCTCACGCTCGAGGCAGGGCGAACCTACGTCTTCGCTACGCGCGGCGACCTTGACACGTTCGGCGAACTGTACTTCGGCAGCGTTGCCGCAGGCAGCATCGTTGCATGGAACGACGACGGAATGGACGCGCGCACGGGCAACGAGCTGAACTTCCGCCTGGTGTACACGGCCGATGAAAGCGGCACGTACTACCTGCGCGTGAAGCCCGCCCCGTCCGGTCCTGCAGGCGGCACGGCTGGCACGTACACGCTCGTCTACGCGCGCGCGGCAGAAGACTTCAACCTTGTGTTTTCTGAATCGGACCTCACGGAGTATGTGCTTGGCTGGCACGCAAACGGATTCTTCACCTCGAGCGCCGAGTCGACGTCCGTGCGTCAGTCTTTCTCGGTCGGCGAGCCGATATTCCTCAAGTGGGCGCTCAACGAGACCAACTTCGTCGCCGTTGCGCAGAACATCACGAACCTCGTTGAGCTGCTCGGCATGGACGGGAAGCGCCATGCGTGGGGACATGCGGTTTGCGAGAACGGACTCGGCGCGGACGAGTGCTACGACTTCACGACGGAGTTCCCCGCGCTGCCTGCCGGAGCCTATCTCGTGCGGCTTACGCTCAACAGCGACGTTGACGGAAACGCGTCCGTGCCGGAGCTCGACATGTCCGGCAACGTCCGGCTGTGCGCGTTCAACGTGGTGCATACATCGGCTTCCGTAGCCTCGCTGGAGATATCCGGCAACGCGACGATCGCCGCAAAGGAATCTGCGACCTACCGCTGCTCAGCGACCTACGGCGACGATTCCACGCAGGACGTCGCGCCGGTCTGGTCGATACGCGGCGGAGACGGCGTTGCCTCCGTTTCTGTTGACGGAACGGTCTCCGTCGGCGCTCTGTCCACGAATGCGACAGTCACTCTGCGCGCCGCCTTCGGCCGTCAGCTTGCCGAGAAGACGATTTCGCTGACGCCCTACAAGGAACCTGAACCGAGCGAGTTCCCTGAGCCGGCGATATATCCGTCGCTCCAGATGACGGTCGACGCCGAGGTGTACATCGACGGCGTGCATGCGGCTGTCGGGGACGAAGTCGCTGCGTACGCGGGCGGAGAGGCGAGGGGCGTAGCCAAGATCGGGATGGAAGGCCGCGCGTCGCTGTCGTTCAGCGTGGCGTATCCTGGCGAGACGATTTCATTCAAGGTGTTCGATGCGAGCGAAGGTGATTCGGGCGCGGTGTTCTCCTGCACGGAGACGATTTACGGCGTACCAGGGCAGGACTATGGCCCGCTAGTATTGTCTGCGACAACGGACGATCCGTTCGGTGCGCCGACCTCCAGCGGCGGCGGGGAATGGCAGCCGGGGCGCGCCAAGGCGCGCATTTACGCCGAGGTGAAGGTGAACGGATACTTTGCTGGCGTTGGCGATATGGTGGCGGTATTCGCAGGCGACAAGCTTGTGGGCAAGGGGAGCGTTTCGCTGCTTTCGTCCATCATCGGGCTTTTCACGGGAGCTTCGGGGTGCACGATCGATGTGTATCTCGACGAGGAATGCGACCTCACGTTCATGGTGTGGGACCGCACGCGCCACAGGTTCTGCGCGTCCACGACCAGACTGCGCCTGAAGCCGGGCGCCACTAAGGGTGGCATTTTCAACAGGTTCCTCATAGAGGCCAGCGACGGGACGCGAATCACGCTGCGCTTTGAGAAGGGTGGCTGGCATCTCGTGTCCGTCCCGATCACGCCGTCCGGAGCGACGGTGAACGACGTATTCTCCGGAAACGACGGAGTCGGCGGCGTGAGAGGCGGCGACGGCTCGGATCTTGACGGAAGCGAAGAAGTCAGGGTCGGTGACGGATACTGGGTCGAAACCACGAGGGACGGCGTGGAGATAGAGGTCGAGGGATCGGGCGACGAAGGCCGTGAAATCCTGCTGAACGAGGGGTGGAACCTTATCGGATACACCCTGCCGCGTCCTGGGCGCGTTGAGGATGTGCTGAGGTCCGCACTTAGAGACGGCAAGGTCACCGAAATCGTCAACGGCCTTGCTACGTATCCTGGCGGAGGTCTTGTCACGATGCAGCCCGGTGAGGCATACTGGATCAGGGCGACGGCGCTTTGCCGCATTGCGTTCGAGAAGAACGGCATGCTCACGGCGACGGCGAGCGAGACGGGGTTCGGTCCGTTCGGCGACGGCTCGGATGTTGCGCGCGAGCCGCAGCTTCCGGTGCGCTATCACGGCGTGCGCGTTACGATTGGCTCCGCGCCTGCGGCGTACGGCGACTGCGTCGCGGTATTCGATGCGGGCGGCGTGCTGCGCGCTGTCGCGAAGGTCGATGCGGAAGACGGCACCGTGTCGTTCCCGGTTTATGCCGCGGCGGGATCCAGGCTGGATGCGAAAATCTGGAACTCCGCGAGCGGACTTGAGTCGCCGGCGGTTTATTCTGTGCAGGGTTCGTTCGACGTGCCTGCGGAGGGAGCGGAAGTCACGGATCTTTCGCTGCACGTGGCCCTTGATGATGGGCAGAGTTCAGGCGCCGAGCCCGGCGATACGTCCGTGACGAACGCCCCGGCGCGCTTCACCGTGACGTTCGATATTGGTTCGCACGGAACGCGCACGGGCGGAGGCGAGCTTGTGCAGGAAGTCGAATTCGGTGGTTCGGCGTCCGCCCCGGCTCTCTCCTGCGGTTCCGGCTGGGAGTTTTCGCATTGGGATGCGCCGCTTGGCAACGTGCGTTCCGCGCGCACAATCAGAGCCGTGTACCGCGAGGCGTCCGGAGGTGGTGGCGGAGTGCCTCCTTTGCCGGATGGCGGAGCGGCCCCGAGGCGCGAGGCGAAGTTGGCCTTTGACGCGAACGGCGGAGAGGGCGAGATGCAGGAGCAGGTGTTCAGCTACGATGGCTCCGGGTCGAGCCTGAATGCGAATTCCTTCACGCGGCAGGGTTACACGTTCGTCGGTTGGTCCACGACGCCTCAGGGGCGTGCGTCTATTGGGGACGCATCAGGTGCCGCCGACGTGGCGGGTCTCGTGGGGATCCCTCCCGAGGGCGAGACGACGACGCTTTACGCGCAGTGGGCGTTAGACGGTCTTTCCGTGGGCACCGGCACGATCGTCGCCAACGGCGGCGCGCGCGTGGTCGTTCCAGTGATTGTGGACACGTCTCTTCCCGCGGCTTGCCTTAGCGTGCGCCTTACCTACGATCCGAACATACTTGTCTTCCTCGGCGTCAGGAAGGGCGAAGTTGCCGAGGCTTTTGACGAGGACTTCATCGTCACTCAGCCAAAGACGGGAGAGCTAGTGGTAGGATGCTACGCCGCGAAAGACGTCGTTGCGGGCGTTGGAGAGCTGGCGCGCGCCGTGTTCCTCGTGAGGCCGGGAACGGAGGGAAGGTTCTCGGACGTCACGGTTTCCGACGTGCAGCTTGCGGACGAGAGCGGAGTCAGGAACGTGACTATGGACTCCGAAGTCTCAACGCACAGCGGCATGGTGCGCGTTATGGGGACGTCGGCCGACGTGCAGCGTCTGGAGAACGCAGAGACGGTAGCGGCCGACACGCGTCTTGGAAATCTTGCGCTTGAAGACGGCGACGCCATCCAGGCGTCCGACGAACGGACGGCGGTGTTCGTCGACGGCATGGTGACTGCATCCGGCACGATTTCGGTGTCGCCGCCAGTGAATGGGTGGACCAGCGGAAGATATGCGCTGCTGACGACTCCTACGGCGGGATTGTCGTTCGTTCTCGAGGATGCGCCGAAGGCGGAGCTCTTCAGCGAGACGGAGGGCGGCGTTACCACGTACTACGCGACGCTGTCCGTCGACGGCGAGGTGCGTGTGACATGTGCTGCGGACGAGTTGTCGCCGGGAACGCAGAATCAGATAAGGATGTTCGCCGCCGGCATGCTGGACGGCATCGGGGAAATCGCCGTGAGCGGTCCCTCGGGGCTGATCGGGGTAATCGCCGACATGGGGATTGCGCCTGCCTTTACGCGTGCGGGCTCGACGCTGGAGGCCGAATACTCGATGCCGGAAATCCGCATCACGGAGTTTGATCCCGAGACGGGTGCGGTACGGTTCAAGGTGACGCCTGGAGAAGGAAACCAGATAGTCAGCATGATTTCGACAGGATACATCCACGTGTTTGGGACGGATGATCTGCTCGAGAAGATGAAGTACATCTCCAAGGTCGGATTCGACTTGACTCCGTATCTCAGGGCGGAAACCAAAGGCGAGGGCTCTATATTCGTGACTCTGGGCACGCATACGTTCCTGAAGATCAAGGTGGAGGATGTTTCGCGCGTCGATGGCGAAAGTGAATGACGGAGGAAAACGCGCGTGTGCGGGGTGTGAGTTGTGAACGCGGGGCAAGATTTGGTATAATTACTGCACACGACATTCTTAATTCGCCAAGGACCTCAGTGGACAAAAAGAAGAATTTTTCGGCCGGCGCAGGCCAACAGGGACTCATCTTCAAGAGCCTCCACTCGATTCGCACGCGCTATTCGCTTGCGACGGCGTTCTTTGTCCTCCTCGCCGTCGCGGCCTTCTATGCATGCGGGCGCATAGTGCTCGTCCATCTCATGCGCGAGGCCGAGCAGCAGGTGAAGGAGATCGGCTACGACATCTCGCGCCTCGCCTACAGGCAGGCCGACAGGGTGCGGTGCGCGAACGCGCAGGCGGCGGAGGAGGTCGCCAAGGCCGTGGCCGCCGGCGCCGAGCCGGAGGAGATACTCTCCGCCCGCGCGGAGGACGGCGTCACTCTCGTCATCAAGCTCGACGCGTGGGGCCGGTTCATCTCCGGAGCGACCCGCGCCCGCGGCGCGGAGTCCGCAACGCCTGTCGAAGTGCAGTCCGTCGTGCCATACACCGAGCGCTTCGCCGCATGGGCCTCCTCTCTCGGCGGAACCGAGAACGACGAGTCCTCCGTCGGCATCGTGCAGATCAACGGCGCCGCGCACTACGTCTTCATGCACGCCTGCCCCGGAGGGTCGGTGAATGTCGTTGTCGGCGCGTCGTTCGACTCGTCCTCTTTCACCGGCGGGGTTAACGAGGGATTCGTCGGACTCGACGTGCGCATAGTCAACCGCAAGGCGGACATCAAGGTGGTTCCGCTGCCGAAAAACGCGTATGGAGGCGGCGGGCAGCGCAACAACTTCGGCATCTCGCCAATGCTGTCGGAGGCGATGAACTTCTATTCCGGCGGGTTCTGGAGCCTCGGCACGAATCCGTTCGAGGCTGTGTTCGCCATCCGCGACATCGCCGGTAACGCCGTGTCGATGATCACGGTGTCGCTTCCGTCCTCGCTCTCGACCGTCACGCGCTCCGCTCTCGGAAGGCTCGCCTTCTCGGTCGCCTTCGTCGGCATCCTGCTCATTCTGCCGATCTTCTGGTTCCAGAGCTCCGTCCTCCTGAATCCGCTGACCAAGATGACGAGGGCAATACGCGAGCTCGGCGAAAACCACGAAAGCCAGGACTGTCCGTGCCTGAAATGGGAGGGCAAGGACGAGTTCGCCGTGCTCGCGGCGTCGGTGAACAGAATGCTAGAGACGGTTTCGTCGAGGGCGCTCGAAATCGCCCACATGGAGGCTCGCCACCGTGCCCTCATCGCAGGTGTGCCGGACGCGCTCGTCGTCTTCGACAGGCGCGGCAGCCTTGTTTCCGTCACCAAGCAGCCGGAGGGGACTGAGCCTCTCGTCGGCTTCAAGCCGGGCGAGGCGGTCCAGACGGAGGTGTTCGGCGCGGGGGCGGCGGCCAGTTTCTCGCGAGCCGTCGAGTCCGCCTTCACGCGAGGCACCGTCGCCGCCTGCCATCTCGAGGTGCAGCGCCGCGAGGGGGACGAGCCGGATGCTCAGCAGCGCCATTTCGAGGTGCGACTCGCGAAGATGGACGACGTGTTCGCGTTGGGGATAGTTCGCGACGTCACGGACAAGGTGATGGAGCACAAGATGCGCCTCGCAGCGGAGTCGAGGGCCCTCGACGGGCAGAAGCGCGAATCGCTCATGATACTCGCCGCCGGCATAGCCCACGACGTCAACAACGTGCTGGCGGTGATACAGGGCACGATGGACTCGCTTTCCGCCGAGAACAGGAACAGCCAGGAGGCGGAGGTCGTGCGGGATGCCGCGCGCCGCGGCGCGCGGATGATGAAAGAGCTCGTCGAGTTCGCGGGCGACAGCAAGGTGTCGCTTGTCAGGGTGTCGCCCAACTTCCTCGTGCGTGACGTCGAGTCGATACTTTCGCATATTGTCGCAAAGCACGTCGCAGTCGACTTCGTGCCAGGGGAGAACCTGCCGGACGTCGACGCGGACCCCAACAAGTTCTGGAAGGCGCTCATGAACCTCGTGAAGAACGCCGGCGAGGCTCTTGGGGACAGGCCCGGGCACATCAGGCTCTCCACCGAGCAGTTCGAGATGACTACCGCCGCCGCCGTCAAGTTCGTGTCGGAGGCTGCGCTCCTCCCGGGGCGGGGCGTGCTCTTCAAGATCTCGGACGACGGGCCGGGAATCCAGCCGCAGCTCGTGTCGAAGCTGTTCGATCCGTATGTCTCGTCGAAGGGCGTCGGGCGCGGACTCGGCCTCGCGACCGTGCGTTCCATCGTCGAGACGCACGGCGGCGGAATCAGGGTCGAGAGCGAGCCCGGGAAGGGCACGACGTTCTCGATCTTCCTGCCGGTGAGCAGACTGGCCGCGTCCGAGAAGGTCGCAAAGAAGGAGCGGCTGGGTCCGCTGCCCGCCGAAGTCCTCGTCATTGACGACGACGAAGCCGTGCTTAAGATGCAGACGCTGCTTCTCAAGACATTGGGCGTCAAGGTGCACTCCGCGAAGAGCCGCGTCGACGCGCTCGCGATCGTGAGGCGCTACGGTGAAAGCCTCGGCGCGATACTCCTCGACGCGCACATCGAGGGAGTGGACGTCGTGAGGCTGTTCCAGGCCTTCCGCACCGCCTCTCCCGACATTCCGATCGTGCTCGTCTCCGGCACGCACCAGGAGGAGATCCAGAGGCTGTTCCCGAACGGCGACTACGATGCGTTCCTCGCAAAGCCCTTTACTGTAGCGGAACTCAAAACGGCCCTTTCGTCGCTGAAGGGCGGAGGAGGAGCGGCATGAACACGGCATTGATTCTCGCGGCGGCGATCGTTGCGCAGCCGCTAGTGGACGCAGATGTCCTCGAGCCGAGCGTGCAGAACGAGGTCGACCACGCTCTCTTTCGCGCCCCGACGAACGAGGTCGCGCTCTCCGCGCAGTCCGTCGCCTTCGCCGCGCTATGGACCACGAACGGCGCGAGCGCGACGGACCGCGCGATAGCGCTCGTATCGTCGCAGAGGGGAGACGGACGCTGGTTCCACGACGGAAAGGACGTCACGCCGTCCGCAGCGCGGCTCCTCCGCCGCGCCGCTGGATACGCCGAGCCTCCGCTCAGGCTTTCGATATTCTCCGACCACATCGAGGAGATAGAGAGGCAGGAGAAGATTCCGTTCGCCGAGGCCGCGGCGAAGGTGCGCGCGCTCGGAATAGACGGCGTGGCCCTGTCGTACGGAATCGCCCCCGAGAAGCTTGCGGAGCTCAGGAGGCAGGGCTTTGAGGTCGCCAGCGTGATCGGCTGGCCTGGGTTCGACAAGGGCTACGACGAGGCTCTGTGCGCGGGGTACGTAGAAAAGGCGGTTTCAAACGGATGCTCGCGGATTCTCATCGTGCCCGGCTTCTACGAGACTGCAAAGGAGGACGCGCAGGCGTTCTCCGCGATTGCAGGGCGCACGGAGCGCTTCGCGAAGGCCGCGGCGGAACGCGGCGTCGTCGTTACCGTCGAAGACTTCGACAGCGAGAAGGCGCCGACGTGCGGCCTCGCGCGCACAAGGGCTTTTCTCGCCGCCGCGCCGTCCGTCTTCCTCACCTACGACACCGGCAACTTCAACAGCCCCGGGGAGCGTCCCGAGAACGGACTTGAGCTTCTCGCCCGCGTGCGGGACTTCCATCTGAAGGACCGTCCCGCGTCCGATGCGTACGGCTCCTCGCCTGTGGGGGCGGGGACAGTCCCCGTCGCCGGGATAATAGGCGCGGCTCTTGACGCCGGCTATGGCGGATGGTTCACGATCGAGCACTACGGCGCGACGAACATGCTGGAGTTCGCCACTTCATCCGCGCGTTTCCTCCGCTCGCTTCGCCCGTGACATGCGTG
This sequence comes from Kiritimatiellia bacterium, assembly GCA_016284515.1. GTDB lineage: Bacteria > Verrucomicrobiota > Kiritimatiellia > RFP12 > UBA1067 > UBA1067. Next base: position 9,247 of record JAEEOY010000102.1, read on the forward strand.
ACCTCGTCCGCTGCGGCGTGAGGTGCGCGGAATATGGTAAAATATGTCGAGCCGCCCGATGTCGGCGGCAAAGGAGGCAAATGTCATGTCGTCAGTATTCGAGAAGATAATGTCGGACCGCGTGAAGTACTCGTGCAACGTGAAGACGCTCGGCGAGTGCAAGCTGCCGTCGCCTGTCCGTCACAAGAAGTACGTCGCGGATGGCGAACGCGTGTTCGCGACGGAGAACGAGACCTTCGCCAGGTACGCCGAGACAAGGCTAGGGCACCTGCCTACGTTCGAGAAGGCGGGGCCGAAGGAGCGCATCTTCCACGATCCGAGATGGACGCGCGTCGGCATCGTGACGGCCGGCGGACTCTGCCCCGGGCTCAACACGGTCATCAAGGGGCTTGTCGAAATCCTCAAGTTCGACTACGGCGTCACGAACATCTTTGGAATCCGCTACGGCTACGCGGGGCTCAATCCGAAGTACGGCTACGAGCCGAAGATGCTCGATCCCGACGCGGTGGACACGATCCACGAGGCTGGCGGCACGGTGCTCGGCTCGAGCCGCGGACAGCAGCCGTCCGACATCATGGTGGACACGCTCGTCAGGATGAACATCAACGTCCTCTTCTGCATCGGCGGCGACGGATCGCTGCGCTGCGCAAGCGACATAGCTGCCGAGGTCGAGCGCAGGAACCTTAAGATTTCCGTCGTGGGCATTCCGAAGACGATCGACAACGACCTCATGTTCGTCGGACGGAGCTTCGGGTTCGAAAGCGCCGTCGCCGAGGCGGCGGAGGTGATACGCAACGCGCACATGGAGGCCAAGGGCACGCCGCACGGCATAGGGCTCGTCAAGCTGATGGGACGCGACTCCGGATTCATCGCCGCGGCGGCGACGATCGCCAACCCCGTCGTCAACTTCTGCCTGGTACCCGAGATGAAGTTCGAGATGGAGGGTCCGAACGGACTCCTCGCCGCGCTCGAGCGCCGCTTCGCGGCCGGGAAGTCGCACGCAGTCATCGTCGTTGCAGAGGGCGCGGGGCAGGAGCTTCTCGAGGGCGCCGAGGAGCGCGATGCGAGCGGAAACATCCTCAAGAAGGACATCGGCGACTTCCTGAAGCGCCGGATCGCCGCCCACTTCAAGGCGAAGGGCCTCGACTCCAGCGTCAAGTACATCGACCCGAGCTACATCATCCGCAGCTGCCCCGCGCGCGGAACGGACGCAATACGCTGCTACGAGCTCGCGCGCGCGGCGGTGCACGCCGCGATGGCGGGCCGCACCGACTGCGTCGTCGGAAACGTCGGCGAGAGCTGCTCGCTCGTGCCCATCGCCCTTGCGACGATCGAGCGCCAGAAGCTCGACATCGACAGCCAGGCGTGGAGAAGCGTCCTTGACGCGACGGGCCAGGAGTTCTACTTCAACGGAGTCGCGCGCGACATCTTCGCAGGCGACGCCTTTGCGCCGTGACCGCAGATTTCCTGTGAACCTTCCGCCGCGCTGCGGCGTTTGACAGGGCATGAAAAGCGATCTAGTTGTCTTCTGCGCCGCAGTTTCCGGCGCGCTTGCGTGTTTCGGACAGGAGCCGTCGGCCGATGGCTCCGCTTCCACCAACTCCGTGGCCGACCTCGGCACGGTCGTGGTCGAAGGCTCGGCGCTCTCTAAGTACCGCCCCGAGACCGTCAGTTCCGGCACCTTCACCGACGTTCCGCCCGAGAAGCTCCCCTGCGTAGTCGATACGCTCACCGAGGACTTCATCCGCGAGCACAACCCCACGGACCTCAACGACCTACTGCGCCACGTGCCCGGAATCGAGACGGGCGGCACCTCGCTTCTCGTCCGCCAGCCAGGGCTTTTCACCATCCGCGGCAAGGGCGGAACGGAACCTGCGATCGATGGAATGTACTCCGTCGGACGCGGCCCCGGGCTTTTCATGGATCCGTTCCTCATGGAGCGCGTCGAGATCGTGAAGGGTCCGATAGCATCCCTCGCGGGCGGCTCGGGCGCGGCCTCAAACGCCAACGGCGCGGGCGGGTCGATCAACATGTACCTCAAGGGCGCGCACCTCAGGGGCGACGAGGTGAACCTCCAGGCGAACACCTCGGTCGGAAAGCACACCTTCCGCCAGCGCGGGATGGCCGACGCCAACGAGACGCTGCTCGACGGGAAGGGCGCGGTGCGCGTTGTCGGCACCGCTGACTACTACGAGCCCGCGTATATCCACGAGGGGTCGCAGAAGGGCGCGCGCGGACGCGAATCGTTCTCCGTTGCGCCGAGCTTCCTGTTCAAGCCGAACGACGACGTCACGTTCGGACTCAAGACGATGTTCCAGTACGCGGACACGCCGAGCTACATCGGCGTCCCCGTGTGGCGCGGACGCCCCGGCGGAGGCTACCGCTGGTACGAGTCGTCGTGCCTTCCCGGGGACCGTCAGCACTACGAGGGAATGCTCATCAACCCATGGGTCGACTGGCAGGTGACGGAGAACTGGCTTCTCAAGTTCGGAGGCGCGTTTCAGTTTGCGTCCATGGACCAGACGACGCGCGAGCCGTACGCCGGACGCGGCGCGGAGCTCCTGAACTACTACGACACGGGGCTCTGGAGCTCCGGCGAGAAGTACATGACCTCCGGATTCTCGGAGTCTAAGTCGCTTCTGCGCACCTACAGCGCATACGGACGGTCGATATACGACACCGAGTTCGACTTCGGTCTCAAGAACAGCTTCCTCACCCAGCTTGACACGCGCTACAGCGACGGATCCGTCTTCTCCGCGGCAAACGCCCGCCACGGCGTGACGCTGCAGGACTCCGTGTCGTGGGGCTGGGTCACGCTCCTCGGCGGAGTGAGGTACGACTACATCCACCTGAACGACGCGGCGGGAACCGCGGGGCAGGACGGACACGGCGTGTCGCCTCGCGGCGGAATCTCCGTGCAGCCGCTCGACTGGCTCGTCTTCTTCGGCAACCTCTCGCAGACGCGCACCCCCATGCTGAGCATGAAGGGCGCGGACGGCGATCCGCTGACGAAGCCCTGGTACGCGACGCAGATCGAGGGCGGCGTGAGGGTCAAGACCTTCGAGCGCCTGTGGCTCACCGCGTCCGCCTACCGCATCGAGCAGGAGAACACGCCCTCGCAGATCGCGAACACGACGTACTACGAGCAGGAGGGGCGCAACACCTCGCGCGGCGCGGAGCTGTCGCTCTCGGGCGACATCACGGACGACTGGACGATGATGGCGATGTATGCGTACAACAAGTACACGGACCGCACGGTCGCGCCGGGCGAGAAGGGGCGCGACTTCGAGCGCTACCCCGCGCACGCGGTGACGTTCTCCACTTCTTACCGCATCTCGTCCGGTCCGCTGGAGGACATCGTCCTCGGATGCGGCTTCAGGTTCCGCTCGATGAGCTACGCATGCGTCCGCGGGGTGTACCAGGACAAAAACCTCAGGTTCGACCCTTCCTACCTCTTCGACGTCAACGTCTCGATGCCGCTCTCGAAGTTCGGCGGACCCGAGAACTGGACTCTCACGCTCGGCGTCAGAAACCTCTTCGGGGAGAAGTACTTCGACACGGCGCGCCACTACTACGAGTGCCTTGTCGGGGAGCCGCGCACGTTCGAGATCGGGCTTCGCGCGAAGTTCTGACCTTAATTTCGTCCTCACCCCGCACTTGATTTCCGCCCCCAGGTAATGGTATAATTACAGCATGAAAATCAAAAAGCCTACGAAGGCGCCAGGCGCCGAAACAACAGGCGGGGCCGCAATCGCCGACAGGTTCAAGCTCGATCCCGTCGACAATTCCGCGAGCCGCGCTGGGACCGTCAGCAAGAAGTCTGCGACGACCGCGCTTATCTTCGGGCTGATCGCCCTTGCGGTCACGATTGCCCTTACGGTGACGATCTACCAGCACTGGAACTTCCTGATGCCGGTCTGAGGAGCGCCTCGCCATGAAGGATGTGATGCAGAGCACCCGGGCCAAAGCCGCGGTGAAGCTTGCGCTTGACGAAGACCTGGCCGACGCGGCGGACGCGCGACGCACGAAGTGGTGCGACGCCACGAGCGAGGCGCTGGTCGACCCGAAGGCGGTCGCTACCGGCGAGATATACTCCAAGGGGACTGGCTGCGTGGTTGCCGGCGCGACGGTCGCTAAGGCCGTCATGAAGGCGGTGGATCCGAAGATCAAGGTCAATATCCTCAAGCCCGACGGCTCCGTAGTCAAGCCGGGCGAGCCGATCCTGACTTTCCGCGGCAAGGCGCGTTCGATCCTCGCGGCGGAGCGCACGGCGCTAAACTTCATGCAGCGCATGTGTGCGACGGCGACGCTTGCGAAGAAGTTCGTGGACGCGACGAAGCGCTACGGCACTCTCATCCTCGACACGCGAAAGACGACTCCCGGGCTCAGGGTGTTCGAGAAGTACGCCGTCACCTGCGGCGGCGGGACGAACCACCGATTCGGGATGTACGACCGCGTCCTAATGAAGGACAACCACCGCCGCCTGTGGAAGGGCGGCGATCCCGACGAACTTGACCAGGCAGTCGTCGCCGCGCGCAAGAAGTTCCCGAAGCTCGCCGTGGAGGTGGAGGTCGAGAGCCTCAGGGAGTGCGCGAGCGCGCTCAAGGCGAAGCCCGAGTGGATCATGCTCGACAACATGAGCTGCGCCGACATGAAGAAGTGCGTGAAGATGTGCCGCGGCATCTCGAAGACCGAGGCGTCCGGCGGCATAACGCTCGAGCGCGCGAAGGAGGTCGCCGCAACAGGCGTCACCGCGATTTCGCTCGGCTGCCTCACCCATTCCGCCGGTTCAGTGGACCTTTCGCTCGAGTGGCGTACATGACGGCGCCTGCGTCCGCAGCGGACGATGCAATTTCCATACAGTTACAGAGACAAAGACAATGAAAGACCTTAAGGAAGCCTACAAGACCATCGAGGCGGACCATTTCGCGCCCAAGATGGAGATTTCGTTCATCGACGGCGACAACCGCCAGACCTTCCAGTACGAGAAGGTGACGTGGAACATCGGCGGGGAGGAGAAGGGCCTGCGCTACGGCGAGAACCCCGGCCAGGAGGCCGCGCTCTACAGGCTCGTCAACGGCAACCTCGTTCTCGGCGACGTCGAGATGCTCCAGGCGGGGCAGTACCTCGCGTCCGTTCCGGAGCTCCTCCAGAGCGGCAAGCACCCCGGCAAGACGAACGTCACCGATACGGACAACGCGCTCAACATCCTCCGCTACCTGATGGAGAAGCCCACGGCCGTCATCGTCAAGCACAACAACCCTTGCGGCGTCGCGACCGGGTCCACGCTTGCGGAGGCGTACTTCCGCGCGAACAAGGCCGACCGCCTCGCGGCGTTCGGCGGCGCGATCGCGCTGAACCGCGAGTGCGACATGGAGACGGCGAAGCTCATCGTCGAGAACTACGCCGAAGTCGTCGTCGCGCCTGACTTCAAGCCGGGCGTGATGGATCTCTTCGCGACGAAGAAGAACCTCAGGGTCTTCCGCATCAGGAACATGTCGCGCCTCACCGATTTCGTCGCGAAGCACGTAGTGGACTTCAAGTCCCTCATCGACGGAGGCATCGTCGCGCAGACGTCGTTCAGCGCGAACGCGAGGAAGCCCGAGGACTTCATGCCCGCGTACTGCAACCGCAAGATCACGAACAAGGAGACGGGCGAGGTCCGCTTCGAGGAGCACAAGATCGCCCGCCTCCCGTCCGCGAAGGAGTACGAGGACCTCGTGTTCGGCTGGCTCGTCGAGGCCGGCGTCACGTCCAACTCTGTCCTCTATGTGAAGGACGGCGCGACGGTCGGAATCGGCACCGGCGAGCAGGACCGCGTCGGCGTCGCGGAGATCGCGCGCGACAAGGCGTACACGAAGCACGCGGACTGGATCGCCTGGGAGAAGTACCAGAAGCCCTACAACGACCTCCGTCTCGTTTTCGGCGAGGAGGACGGCGCGAAGAAGCAGGCCGAGATCATGGAGCAGACGAAGGCAGAGAAGGGCGGTCTTCCCGGCTGCGCGATGGTCTCCGACGCGTTCTTCCCGTTCCGCGACGGAGCGGAAGTCGGCATCCGCGAGGGCATCACCTCGATCGTCCAGCCGGGCGGAGCGATCCGCGACTGGGACGTCATCGACTGCTGCAACGACGCGGGCGTCGCGATGGTCTTCACCGGCCAGCGCTCGTTCAGGCACTGAGGCCTGGACTGCGCTTGCGGCGCTCCCCAAAAGGGTTATTGCTAGCTGGCTGGCAATCTGCTAGAATTGTGTTGTCTTTTAGAACACGAAAAGGGAATACAATGAAAAGAGCAGTTTCCGCAGTATGTGCCCTCGCGGGCGTCGCAATAGCCGGAGCATCCTTCGCAGCGAGCGAGGCGAAGATTTCGCTCCGTCCCGGAGAGAAGGGTCCAGATGTCCCCAAGACCCTCTACGGAATATTCTTCGAGGACATCAACTACTCCGCCGACGGCGGAATCTACCCCGAGCTCGTCGCCAACCGTGGCTTCGACTGGGACAACGGCTCGACGCGCGGATGGGAGAACGACTTCCGCGGCGACGCGCAGGCGCGCGTCTCGATCGAGCACGGACGCCCCGTGCACGAGGTGACAGCGAGTCACGTCAGGATCGACGCGTACGGAGCAGGCGGCGGCAAGGGCGCAGGGCTGCGCAACCGCGGCTACCACGGAATGTACGTGGAGAAGGGGAAGAAGTACGACCTCTCGTTCTATGTCCGCGGCATCGACGGATACAAGGGCGGCGTGCGCGTGGTGCTCGAGGCCGACGGACGCGTCCTCGCCGAGAAGCGTGTCGCCAATTCGGAGATGAACGTCGGCAAGCCGCGCGGCGACGCCATCTTCCCCGAACTGCCGGAATGGACCAAGGTCGCGGCCGTGTCCGAGCCATCGGAGACGACGCGCAAGGCGACGCTCTCCATCTTGGCCGACTCCGCCGGAATCGTCGAATTCGAGCAGGTTTCGCTTTTCCCGCAGGACACGTTCAACGGCAGGAAGAACGGCCTTCGCAAGGACCTTGTGCAGATGCTCAAGGACCTGAAGCCCGGCATAATGCGATTCCCTGGCGGATGCCTCGTCGAGGGCCGCGACTGGAACCTCTGGTACGACTGGAAGATCTCCGTCGGCGATGGATCGCTTGAGTCGCGCCGGTGCATCTGGAACACTTGGGACTACTGGCAGACGATGGGACTTGGATACTTCGAGTACTTCTGCCTCTGCGAGGACCTCGGCTGCGAGCCGCTTCCCGTGATGGCGTCGGGGCTCACCTGCCAGTTTGCGAAGCCCGTAGACGCGGCACCGATGGAGTCCATGCCGTACTTCGCGCAGAACCTCCTCGACCTCATCGAGTTCGCGAACGGCGACGTCTCGACGAAGTGGGGCGCGCTGCGCGCGAAGATGGGCCACCCCAAGCCGTTCAACATGAAGTACCTCGGCATAGGAAACGAAAACTGGGACCAGGTATTCCTCGACAGGTTCGAGGCTATCGCGAAGGTCATCCGCGAGAAGCATCCCGAGATACGCATCGTTTCGTCCTCCGGCCCCGGCCCGGACGGACATTCCTTCGACTACGCGTGGAAGCGGCTCGACACGAAGCTCGCCGACGTCATAGACGAGCACTACTACCGTCCGCCGGAGTGGTTTCGCGAGCAGGGCGGACGCTACGACGGCTATGATCGCTCCGGAAAGAAGCCGAACGTCTATGCGGGCGAATATGCCTGCCACGTGAAGAACAGGGACAACAACCTCTACTCCGCGCTCTGCGAGGCTGGCGCGATGACCGGCTTCGAACGCAACTGCGACGTCGTGGAGATGACGAGCTATGCTCCGCTCTTCGCAAAGGTCGACTCGTACAAGTGGAAGCCGGACCTCATCTGGTTCGACAACGCAGGGTGCTTCGGGACGCCCAACTACTACGTCCAGCAGATGTTCGGCGTGAACCGTCCGAGCCGCATCGTCCCCTCGTCGGCGACTGCGTCGGGCGACGCCTCGTTCTCGTGCGAGGGAGAGCTTGCGCTCCACACATGGAACACGGCGGCCGAGTTCAAGGACATCAAGGTCGTCGACGGAAACGGGAAGAAGCTCCTCTCGGCCATGCCGGATCCGTCCAAGTGCAGAGTCGAGCGCAACGGACGCTGGACGCTCTCGGGCGGCGTGCTCCGGCAGGAGAACACCGGCGCGACGGACACGGCGCTTACTCTCCCCTGCGGCGTTGTCGGAGATGCGACTGTGACGTTCAAGGCACGCCGCACTGCGGGCGACGAAGGTTTTCTTTTCAGGTTCCGCGCGAAAGACGGACGCCACGCGCACGTCAACATCGGCGGTTGGATGAACAAGGAGCACGGACTTGAGACGCTCGGCTTCTCCGCGTCGCTTCCTCCCAGGGTCGCCGGATCGCTCGAGAACAACCGCTGGTACGACGTCAAGGTCGTTCTCAAGGGCGATGCCGTCACGGTTTCGCTTGACGGACGCGAGATATTCTCCTCCGCACGCGTGACGGAGCGTGCGCAGAAGGACTTCTTCCAGGTGTGCGGATTCGACGCCGAGAAGGGCGAGCTTGTCGTCAAGTGCGTGAACATCTCCGACGAGGCGCGTCCGCTCACCATCGACTTCGGCATGGCCCTCAAGCCAGGAGAAGCGCGCAGGATCGAACTTTCCGGGAAGTCCGGCGATGTAAACGACCTCGCGAATCCGAAGCGCGTGGCACCGGTCGAGAAGACGTTCCGCTTCGCCGGCGGCCGCCAGTTCAAGACGGAGCTCGCGCCCAACTCGCTCACGGTGTTCAGGCTGCGCGCCTCCCTGTGAGGGGCGTGGCAATCGCAGGGATTTGACATGGCGGTATTCCCCGAGACCTCGTACACGCTCATAAAGAAGCTGTCAGCGGATGTCACATCCGTGAGCGAGGCTGCGTGGGTTCGCTTCTTCGACCTCTACGTCCCCGTCATGCGCAGGTTCGTGGAGTGGAACGACAAGGCGCGCGATCCGGACGACGTCGTGCAGGACGTCCTTGTGAAGCTGCTGGATGCGGTGAGGAAAGGACGCTACGACCCCGGTCGCGCGAAGTTCCGCACCTTTCTCGCTACCGTCATCCGAAACCACCTCGTGTCGCTCTACCGAAAGGACGCGGCGCGCGGCGCGGGGTCCAACGTCTCCTTCGAGGAGCTTCTTACGGAGCCTTCCGTTCCGGCTTCGCAGGGCGATGCGCTCGACCTTGCGTGGGCGCGGGCGCGCCACGAGGCGGCGGTGGAGCATGTGCTCACGAAGACCGCGCTTTCCGCGCAGTCGAAGGCCGTGTACCGCGCGCACGTCCTCGAGGGGCGCCCGGCGGGCGATGTTGCGGCGGAGTTCGGCATCACGAAGGGCAACGTCGCGAAGATAAAGTTCCGCGTCGAGGGGATGGCCGCGGCGCTCGAGGGAGAGCTGTAGAAAATTTTTTTTCGCGGCAGGTGGAATTTCGTCCGTTTCCGTGCGTACCTTGCTTCAGAAAGGAAAGCGAGGTGCAACATGAACAAGAACAACAGAAACGGATTCACACTTGTCGAGCTGCTGGTGGTAATCGGCATTCTCGGCATACTGATGGGGGCGCTGTATCCTGCGATAACCGCTGCGATGCTGCGCGCCCAGACGTCTGCGACGGCGATGAAGGGGCACAAGCTCTTCGTCGCCGTGACGCAGGCGAACACGGAGCGCGAGGCGCGGGGGCTCACCTCGGTGTGGCCGCACCAGAGCGAGGAGGACGGACTCAACACGGAGGATACCGAGGACATCGCCGGACGCCAGTTCGGCTCGTCCACGGAGTACTTCAGGGAGCTGTTTGACCTCGACAGGTACGGCAGCGAGCGCTGGGCTCCGTATGTCGCGGGGATTGACCTGGACATGCTGTGCGCGCCCGGCGTGCCGCCGGTCGTCGGCACGGCGCTGCAGGCGAGGAACGTCTCGTGGACGGTGGCGTCGGGCGTGACGGCGGAGATGGAGGACATAGTCCCCGTTTTCGCGACGCGCAACATCGACACCGCGGTGTTTCCGACGTCCGGGAGCAACGACATGTCCGCGAAGCACGACACCGTCGAACTCGGGGCGAAGTACCCCCAGCCGTTCGGGAACAAGGCGGGCGTGATCGTCCACAAGGGTGGTGCGACGCAGATCGTGACGCCGAGGTACGCGAAGCTCAACCACATCTACGGACGCCAGAGCTTCACCATTCCCGCCGGAATCACGATGAAATACCTTGAACCGTGACATAGACTCAGAAAATTACCTCGCGAGGTACACACCATGCACCTCGCGAGGTACCCTATACCCACCTTGCGAGGTACCCTATGCCTACCTCGCGAGGTGCCTGCCATGTGCCTTGGAGAGATGATACTTTCGTATAGTAGATAGTCGAATGCGTTATGTGGTAAAATTTTAAGTGTCAAGAAAACCGCATGGAGGAACCGCGATGTTGAATGCGAAGGTATGGAGATTTGCGCTGTCCGTCACGGCGCTTCTGGCGTTTTGCGCTGCATCCGCCGCGCCGGTGCTCCCCGGCTATCTCACCGATCCGACCGCGCTCAAGGAGAAATTGTCGAACGAAAAGGAATACCAGCCGCCCGAGCAGCTGAAGTATCCGTACGTCTCGACATACTACGTGAAACCGACTGTCTCGCCGGACGAGAAGGTCAGGGTCGGAATCTTCGTGACGGATTTCGAATCGTCGAAGGTGCGTTTCCTCGACGACTCGCACAGCTTCACCGCCTTCCTCGAGTACAGGCCCAGGGGCGGGGAGTCGAAGGTCCTGACTCTCAGGAACCTGAAGAGCGGTGACGCCGAGTTCGACCTCGGCACGCTCCCGTCCGGCGAATACGAGATGCGCGTCTGGGCGAAGGACGGGAAGGGACGCGAGTCGCACCGCGTGATACACGACTTCCGCGTCGCATCTGCCGCGGACCTCGCAATCCCCGCGGACAAAGTCTACACGATGACCGAGGCGGACCTCGCGGCGTACGGAATCCGCAACGACGGCGACCTCGAGAAGGTTGTCTACGTCGGCTCGAACTCTACGGAGGTCGTGAAGAAGAAGCGCTCTGGAGTTCCGGGCTATACCGTAACCGTGCCGCTCGATCCCAAGACGAGCAAGGTGCCGTGGCAGGCGTGCAAGCAGGCGAAGATCGCCTATGACGAGGGCTACGACAAGTCCGCAGTCGAGGCGGATGCCGTCCGTACGGCAGAGGGGCTCCAGAAGCTGATCGACGAAAAGTCCGTCGCGGGCTTCCGCAAGGTCGTGCTGCTTGCGGGGACGTACCGCTTGTCGCACCAGAAATCGCTGTCCATCCCGAGCGGAATGACGCTCGACCTCGGAAAGGCCGTGCTCAAGCAGAACGGCTTCACGGGCGCGAAGTCCTGCCTTGTGCGCATAGAGGGTGCGACGGACGCGCATCTCGTCGGCGGAACGCTCGAGGGCGACTACTGGGAGCACGACTACGCGCTTTCGCCGAACAACTCCGAGTGGCCGGCAGGATTCGAAATCTGCGGCGGGGCGAGCTACTGCTCCGTCGAGGGCGTTAAGGTCGTGGACATCACCGGCTACGGCGGGCAGAACGGAATCAGCACGACCGGCCCCGGCGGCCCCAGCCGATTCCTCGAGAGGCTCCCCGCGTTCGCGTCCGGCGGACTCGATCCGGCGACGGGCGAGGTGGACTCTTCGGACAAGTTCCGGTTCACCACCGACTTCAAGCCGCTCGACAAGATTCTCTCCGCCGGAAACCGCCGGCTCCAGATATCGAAGTACCTCGGCTACCAGGGCGTCGCCACGCGTTCGTGGCAGACGACGGCGGCGTGGTACGACGCGTCGAAGAAGTTCCTCTGCGCCGAGACCGCCTGGCAGTACAGGGAGATGTGGATTCCGGAGGGCGCTGCGTTCCTGCGCGTCTCGGTCGAGGCGGAGAGCGCGGAGGCGGCCGATGGAGCCGGGCTCGTGCTTACGTCATTCCGCATACCCGTGAACTGCGTCGTCGCGCGCTGCACCTTCGACAACTGCCGCTGCGTCGGCTACGCCGCGTCGGCGATGAAGAACATGTTCTTTGACGAAAACTTCTTCACGCGCTCCGGAGAGAGCGCCGCGTGCTGTGCCTTCGACGCGGAGGACGGATGGGACCAGATGCAGGACGTGTACTTCAGGAAGAACGTCTTCCGCGACAATCCGCGCAACAGCTCGATACTCACCTGCGCCGGACACAACTTCGTCATGGAGGAGAACGACGGCGACATCTATCTCTGGGGCCGCACCCACTCCCCGTGCGTGCGCGGCAACACAGTCGGACAGGCGACGTTCCGGTGCGACTCGCGCCTGCGCTCGGGCTACGGACGTTTCGGGGGCAACACGTACACGAAGGGCGTCACCCTCGGACTCAACGACAGCAAGGAAAGGCCCGACAGCTGGGACCAGGTGCTTTCCGCAGTCGACTTCGACGCAGCGAAAGGGGAGTTCGCCGTATCCGTCGGCGCGGCGGGGCGCGTCGTCGGATGCAGCTTCCGCAATCTTCCCGTCGGCGTCGCGAACGCCTACGGCTGCACTTTCGAGAACTGCAAGGACGCCAGCTCGTACGGTCCGTTCCCGGGCGGGCGCTGGGTCGGGGTCACGGTGAAGGACTCGGTCTTCAGCCGCTTCTACCAGTCTAACAGGTGGGAGCGCTGCCGATTCGAGAACACGAAGCTGAACAACTTCGCCGGAGGATCTGTCATCGCAAAGGACTGCACCTTCACTGAGTCGTCCATATTCGGACTCAGCGGTGCGGATATCCGGATGTCCGGCTGCACTCTTGACGGAACGCCCGTGCAGGGCGGCTGGTGGGAGAAGCCGGCGGACCTGCTGTTCAGGAACTGCAAGATAAGCACGAAGGGGAGCGAGCCAGCGCTGAAGCTCGGCGCCTACACCGTCGGACGCGTCGCATTCGACGCATGCGAGGTCTCTGGTGCGGGAAGCCTCGTCGACATAAAGGACCTCAGGCCCATCCAGCTCCCGCCGAACGTTCCGGCAGAGGAGAACCCCGATCTCAAGCCCGGCATAATCGTCCTGCGCGGAACGAAGTGGATGAGCTCGGCGGCGGCCGTCGTCACACACGCCGCCCCGCCCCAGGGGGTGACTCCGCCGAAGAAGATATTGATACGAAACAAGGACAACGCCTGGCCGGAGGGAATTGCCGTCGCGGCTGATGTCCCTCCTCACTGGGAAGTAAAGTGATCTCACAGAAAGGAGCAGAGCCATGAAAGGCACCAGAAAACTTCTCGCCCTTTCCCTGGCCTCGGCCACGGCCTTTGCCGCGTGCGGAGGCGAGAAGCTCGTGAAAACCGGGGACAAGCTCGTATTCATGGGCGACTCGATCACCTGGTACGGCGTGACCAATCGCCACGGATACGTCAATCTCGTCGTCAAGGGCCTCGCCGCGAACGGCATCAACGTGACATGGTACGGCGTGGGCGTGAAGGGTGACAAGTCGGCCGCGATGCTCGCTCGGTTCGACGCCGATGTCATCGCGCACGATCCAGATGTCGTCACCATCAGCGCGGGCGTCAACGACGTCTGGTACCAGGACGCGAATTCGACGTATGAAAAGTTCTACGCCAACGAGCTCCAGATGGTCGCAAAGACCAAGGCCGCCGGTGCCGTTCCCGTCCTGCTTTCGCCGACCACGGCGGCCGGCGAGGCGGAAAACGTCGAGATCCGCCGGTATGCGGCCGGCGTCAAGGAGATCGCCGCCGCCGAGGGCATTCCATATGCCGACACCTTCCACGCCGTGCGCGGCTGGATCGACGACATCGACAATCCGCGCCTGAGCGAGCAGACCGGATACAACATGGGCGGGCGTGCCGCGACCGTCGACGGCGTCCACATGGCGCCGACGGGCGACCGGCAGATGGCTCGCGCCGTCCTCGCGGCGTTCGGACTCAACGCCGCGGAGATGTCCGCCGCGGAAGCGGCATGGAACGCGGACGGAACGCTGATCGTCAAGGAGACCTATTCGGACGAGCCCTCCGCAGCCGTGAATCTCTCCGCCGCCGAATACGCGGCGTTCGAGTCGAAAGCCTCCGCCAGCGGACTTTCAGTCGACGCCTTCGCGAAGCAGGTCTTTCGACAGGGCATTGACTCGCTTGCGGCGAACCCCGCGAAGGAGTCCGAGGCGGCTGGCGCCTCCGTCGCGCTCACGGCCTCCGTCCCGGTCTCTTTCGCGGGTTACGACAAGCTCCTGCATGCGGCGGATCGGATCAAAGGCACCTTTGACGACGCCTGCAGGTCCGCGCTCCTGCGCGGAGTGCGAGAGTGCGCCGCCTACGCGGCGCCGATCCCCACCGCGCCCGTCCTTGAGGAGTTTTTCGTACAGCCCGCGTCCACGGTCGTTACGCTCTCCGGCATGATCGCCTCGCCCGGCGCCGGGGCGAGCGCGTGTGACATTGCCTTTGCGTACGGTACGGACGCGGACAACCTCGGCCCGGAGCAGATAGTCCTCGCCGGGCAGCGCAACCGCTTCGTCGCCTGGATCAAGGGCCTGGCCCCGGGAACCACCTACCACTACACGGCGTCCGTCGTCAACAATGCGACGGGTCGCCTTAGCGTCCGGCGGCAGGGCAGCTTCACCACCGCCGCTTCCGGAACCGGCGCGCTCGAGCCCAGCGGAGACGACGACACGGCGGCGCTTCAGACGGCAATTGACGCCGCGGCGGCCTCCGGCGGAACCGTGGCGCTTGCCGGAGGGACCTACCTCGTCGACGCGGAACTGGCAATCACCAACGGCGTCACCGTCGCCGGCAGCGGCTGGCGGACGACAGCCATCCGGCAGCGGGCGACCAAGCGCGTCGCGACCCTCGACGGCGGCTCGACCCTCCGTGGCGTGACGCTGACGGGCGGCATCACGTCCGGCGGATACAACCACGGCGGCGGGGCCTATCTTTCGGACGGTCACCTCGTCGAGTGCCGTGTCCTCAAGAACATTGCCGGCGCCACCGGAAACGCGTGCTTCGGCGGCGGGGTCTTCCTCGACAAGGGCACCGTCGAGCGTTGCCTCGTCGAGCAGAACCAAGTGGGCATGAAAGGCGCCACCCTCAGCGGCGGAGGCGGAATCGGCTGCCGCGACCAGACGGCCCGCGGCGAGGCCGTCGTCGATGCGTGTCTCGTCCGCGGGAACCGGGTGTTCGGCAATGGCGGCGGCATTGGTTTTGATGTCTTCTACAAGACCTACGCCCGCAAGGTGCGCAACACCACCATCGTTGGCAACTGGGCGAGCGGAGCGGGCGGCGGAGTCCATTCGGCGAATGACACGAACAGGAAAGCGTCACTTGTCGATTGCATCATCGCCGGCAATGCCTCCGGCGCCGCGGCGAAGACTGTAGACATGAGCTACACGGGCGGTGTGGACTACTGCCTCTTCGACGTCGAGGCGGATAAGACCGGAGCCAAAAGCCTGTTCGGCTCGCCGGCGTTCGTCGACGCGGCGAACAACGACTACCGCCTGTCCGCGAGCTCGCCGGCGATCGGCATGGGCATGACGTATTCGGGCATCGGCACGGATCTAGACGGCGCCGAGTTCGCCAATCCTCCGTCAATCGGATGCTACGAGTTCGATGGAACCGTGCCGCCTCCGGCGAAGCGTTCCCGCATCGTCTTCTCGATTGACTGAGCGGCGTCCGCCCGATTTATGGTATAATTTCGGGCATGGAAGATTTCGGATTCTATCTTGTGATGACCGACCCGAAGGTCGGATACGAGCGCTGCTGCGAGGCCGCCGTGAGGGCGGGCGTCAAAATGGTGCAGCTGCGCATGAAGTACGTTCCGCGCGAGGAGCTGCTCGACATGTCGAAGCGGCTCGCCGCTATCACGAAGGGAAGCGAGACGAACCTCATCATCGACGACGACGCGTCCGTCGCCGCCGAGTCGGGTGCGGACGGCGTTCATGTCGGACAGGACGACATGTCCGTCGAGGAGGTGCGCGCGCGCTTTCCAGAACTTCGCATTGTCGGGCTCTCCACGCACAACCTCGCCCAGGCCCAGGATTCGCTGCGCCACTCTCCCGACTACATCGGCGTCGGGCCGGTCTTCAAGACGCCGACGAAGAAGATCCCGGACCCCGTACTCGGAACGGAGCTCGCCGGACGCATGATCGCGTCCGTGCCGTATCCCGCCGTCGCCATCGGCGGAATCAACGCCGAGAACCTTAAGTCTGTGATCGCCGCCGGCGCGCGGAACTGGTCCGTCGTCCGCGCCGTCTGCGGCTCGGACGATCCGTATTCCGCGATCCTCCGCCTGCGTGAGATTGCAGAGGGGTGATGTAACCTTTGGATACGGACGCGCGGCGGCAGTTTTGATAGAATAACCGCAAATGAACAATCGTTTCTACAGCAAGTGGCAGTGGTGGCTTCTCCCGACCGGGGCGTGGCATCGCTGAGTCTGCACACATTTGCGGCAAGAAGGCGGCCTCGCTTCGGATGAAGCGGGGCGCTTTTTTTAATGATGGATTTCGGGAAATCAAACAATCAAACAACGGAAAAGCCAAACAATGAAAAACGGACACTACGGACAATACGGCGGACAGTACGTCGCCGAAACGCTTATGGGGCCCCTCAAGGAGCTCGAGGCCGCGTACTTCGAGGCGAAGGACGATCCAGCCTTCCAGCGCGAGTTCGCGGAGCTGCTGCACGACTACGTCGGACGCGAGTCGCCGATCACCGTCTGCCGCCGCCTCTCCGAAAAGCTCGGCGGCGCGACGATAGTCCTCAAGCGCGAGGATCTCAACCACACCGGCGCGCACAAGGTGAACAACACCATCGGACAGGCCCTGCTCGCGAAGCGCATGGGCAAGCGCCGCCTCATCGCGGAGACCGGCGCGGGGATGCACGGCGTCGCGACCGCGACAGTCGCCGCGCTCTTCGGAATGCCCTGCGAGGTATACATGGGCGCGATAGACGTGGACCGCCAGGCGCCGAACGTCGGACGCATGCGCATGCTCGGCGCGACGGTGCACGCCGTAACCGAGGGAAGCGCGACGCTGAAGGACGCGATGAACGAGGCCCTGCGCGACTGGGTCACCAACTGCGACGACACGTTCTACGTCATCGGCACAGCGGCGGGTCCGCACCCCTACCCCGAGATGGTGAAGGACTTCCAGTCCGTCATCGGACGCGAGGCGCGGCGCCAGTGCCTCGAGAAGTTCGGACGCCTCCCCGACCAGGCGATCGCCTGCGTGGGCGGCGGGTCGAACGCGATCGGACTCTTCGCCGGCTTTTTCGACGACGCGTCCGTTAAGCTCGTCGGCGTCGAGGCGGCGGGGAAGGGCATCGCGACCGGCGAGCACGCGGCGTCCATCAACGGCGGACGCCTAGGCGTTCTCCACGGCGCGAAGACGATGCTCCTGCAGCGTCCGGACGGAAACGTCATCGACACCTACTCCGTCTCTGCGGGACTCGACTACCCTGGCGTCGGTCCGGAGCACTGCCACCTCCATGACACCGGCCGCGCCGAATACGCCGCGGTGACGGATGACGAGGCTGTCGCGGCGTTCGACGAGCTGTGCCGCTACGAGGGCATCATCCCCGCGCTCGAGTCGAGCCACGCGCTCGCCGAGGCGATAAAGCGCGCGCCGACGATGCCGAAGGACTCGATTCTCCTCGTGTGCCTCTCGGGGCGCGGCGACAAGGATCTGGAGAACATCGAAAACTACAAGAAGTCGAAAGGTTGAGGCAATGAAACGAATTGCAGATGCATTTGAAAACGCAAAGTCGCAGGGGCGCGGCGCATTTGTCGCGTACCTCACAATCGGATATCCGTCGCTCGCCAAATGCGAGGCGGCGATAGACACGCTCGTCTCCGAGGGGGCGGACATCATCGAGCTCGGCGTTCCGTTCTCCGATCCGTTCGCCGACGGCGCGGTGATCCGCTCCGCGGCGTACGAGGCGCTGAAGCAGGGCGTGACGCTTGCGGACGTCCTCGCGCTCGCGAAGCGTGTGAGGGCGAAGCATCCGAAGACGGGGCTTGTCCTGTTCTCGTACTACAACCTCCTCTTCGCGAACGGACTCGACCGCTTCGCGGACGCGGCGGCGGACGCCGGGATCGACGCCGTGCTGGCGGTGGACCTTCCGCTCGAGGAGCGCGAGGAGCTTCTCGCCGTGCTGCGTCCGCGCGGAATCTCCTACGTCCCGCTGATCGCACCGAACACTCCGATGGAGCGCGTGAAGGAGAGCGCTAAAGGCCTCGACAACACGTTCCTCTACGTCATCACCGTGAAGGGGATCACCGGCGCGCGCAAGGAGCTCCCGTCCGACCTCGCGTCCCGCCTCGACGCGATACGCGCGGCGGTGGAGCTTCCGATAGCCGCCGGCTTCGGCATCTCCACGAAGGAGCAGGCGGAGGAGGTCTGCCGCCATGCAGACGGATACATCATCGGGTCCGCGCTCGTGAAGCGCTTCGGCAATGCGTCCTGAAATCAAGGTCTGCGGTGTGAACGACGCCGCGTTCGCCGAGTCCGCGGCGCGCGCGGGAGTGGACTACCTCGGCTTCATCTTCGAGCCGTCCTCTCCGCGCGCCGTCACGGTCGAGAAGGCGATTGAATGCGGAAAACGGCTTGGAGACGCGGCATCTTGCCGCGTCAGACGTGTCGGCGTCTTTGTGAAGCAGACGACCGCGGAAATCGTCGAGACAATGCGCAATGCGCGGCTCGACGTCGTGCAGCTCCACAGGCGCGCGACGGAGGAGGAGGTCGCCGCGCTGCGCGCCGCTGGCTTCGAAGTTTGGACTCTCGCTGGCGGCGCGCCCGGTGACGGCGTGCTGTTCGACTCGTCGCACGGAGACGGCGAGCGAGGTTTCCGCAGGGGGCCATACAAGGCGATCCTCGCGGGCGGAATAGGGGAGTCGAACGTCGCGGAGGCGCTTCGGCTCGACCCCGACGTGATAGACGTCAACAGCTCCCTGGAGACCTCTCCCGGCGTCAAGAGCGCCGACTTGCTCGACCGTTTTCTTTGTCGTTTCGCCTCAGTGCAAATTGGAGTATGATTCGGAGAGCGAAACTTCGACTTTGCATAATACCCTGTTACATTCACAGCTGTCATTCCGACTTCCCCATCACGAGAACGTTCGTCGAAATCTCGGTGTCGTCATACGGACTCGGCGGAAGTGGCAAGGCCGCCCCGGCCTTGCAAAACGGTGGCTTCGTTGCCGCTGCGATTTCTGGTCGAGCGGCGGTCGCGGCAAGCGCTACCTCCTCACGGACCAGCGAGTGACGGCTTGCGGGCCACCGTAGGGGGTCCGTCGCTCCGCGACGGACAAGCAATCGCCGCTTCACTGGCGACTACATTCACACTTAATCGCTCCGTCGCGGAGCGACGGAGCCCCCTAGAGCGCAGCCATCTCCAAAGCTCCTTGCGGATGCGAAGGGAGCGCAGCGAGCGGAGTGTCCGCACCAAAATCACATTAATCTCTCGACTACTGCCAAATCAGGCTATTCACCAGTGCACCCCTACCCAAGGAGACGCAGCGTCCCCGCTGCGTCAAGCACGACGGCCGCTGCTAAAGCGATCGGTTGGCGGTCAGAACCTGCGCCGGTGTCTGCGCCCGGCGGGATGTGTGAATGGAAAATGAAAACTAAGGACTGGCTTTGCAGTTTTGGACGCGGCAAGATGCCGCGTCTCCTTGTTTTACACTTTAGATTCGCTCCCCCGTTTCCATAAATTTGATGAGCTTTCCCCCCGCAGGGCGGGATGATTTGGTATAATAAACGCAATGTCACAGAGCATATTCGGATACGAGTTCACGAACGGGGCGCTTCTCGAAGAGGCGCTCACTACCCCGTCGTGCCGTCAGAGCGACCCGCAGGTGCGAGACAACCAGCGCCTCGAGTTCCTCGGCGACGCGGTTCTGGGGCTTCTCGCGGCCGATCTTCTGTACGCGGCGCGTCCGAACGACGCGGAAGGGCAGCTCACCGTCCGCCGCACGCACATGGTCTCCGCGCCCGCGCTCTGCGCCGCCGCCGCGAGGCACGACCTCGCCGCGCGGCTGAAGCGCAACAAGGGCGCGGAGCCGCTTCCGGCGAACTCCAAGACGCTTGCGGACGCGGTGGAGGCTGTGATCGGCGCGGCATACCTCGACGGGGGGATGCGGGCCGCGAAGGCGGTCTTCGACGCGCTTTCGCTTGCGGACCTCGCGCGCGACGCGGAGTGGACGGAGAATCCGAAGGGCGAGCTGCAGATGCGCGCGCAGGCGATGACGCCTCCGCGCCATCCGTCGTACCGTCTGCTGAGGACGGAGGGCAAGGCCCACGAGCCGGTCTTCACCGTGGAAGTGACGGTCGAGGGCATCGGTTCCGCGACCGCCTCTGCGCGCAGCCACAAGGAGGCGGAATCCCGCGCCGCCGCAAGACTGCTGACTATGATATAATATGTACCCCAAAGTTGAAAAGTCGAAAGGCATAGAAACGAAATGAAACTTACCGAAGATCTTCTGAAGCTCACATCCAACACGGTCCGCTGCCTGTGCGCGGACATCGTCGAGAAGGCGAAGTCGGGGCATCCCGGCGCGCCGATGGGAATGGCGGACCTCGCGACCGTCCTCTGGCTCAAGCACCTCAACGTCGACCCGAAGGATCCGACGTGGGCGGACCGCGACCGACTCGTCTTCTCGGGCGGGCACGCCTCGTCGCTAGTCTACGCGCTTTTCCACCTCTCCGGCATGGGCGGGCTCAAGATGGAGGAGCTCATGAACTTCCGCCAGTGGGGCAGCCGCTGCGCCGGACACCCAGAGCGCGGAGTCACTCCCGGCGTCGAGGTGACGACCGGTCCGCTCGGGCAGGGCATCGCGATGGCCGTCGGCCTTGCGCTTGCGGCGAAGAGGAAGGGCGTCCAGAACCGCACGTGGGTGTTCTGCGGAGACGGAGACCTCGAGGAGGGCATCTCCCACGAGGCGGCGAGCCTCGCAGGCGCGCTCAAGCTCGACAACATCACGCTGGTCTACGACTCGAACCGCATCACCATCGAGGGCGCGACCTCCATTGCGATGGCCGACGACGCGAAGAAGCGCTTCGAGAGCTACGGATGGAAGGTCTTCGAGGTCGACGGACACGACATGGCGGCGATAGACCGCGTGTTCTTGCGCGCCAGGAAGGTCGTCGGCCAGCCCGCGATCGTCATCGCGAAGACGCACATCGGATGCGGCGCGCCCACCAAGCACGATACGCCCGACTGCCACGGCTCGCCGCTCGGAGCGGAGGAGCTCGCCGCGACGAAGAAGGCGCTCGGCTTCGATCCGGAGAAGAGCTTCTTCGTGCCGGATGAGGTCGCCAACGTTTTCAAGTTCCGCACAATCCAGCAGCACCGCATTGCCAACAAGGCGAAGAAGCTCGCAGGCGAGCAGGCGCCTGTCGCCGCTCCGGCGCGCAAGGACCTCATGAAGGCGCTTCCAGCGTTCGATCCCGCCAAGACGTATGCGACGCGTGCGGCGTGCGGCACTGTCATGAATGCGCTCGCGCCGGCGTTCCCCGGGCTCGTCGGAGGCAGCGCGGACCTCGCGCCGTCGAACAAGACGTACCTCAAGGGACTTGGCGACGTCGCGCCGGGAGAGTTCTCCGGCAGGAACTACCATTTCGGAATCCGCGAGCTCGCGATGGCGGCGATCGTCAACGGAATCACGGCGTTCGACGGAACGCTGCGCGGATACGGCGCGACGTTCTTCGTGTTCTCCGACTACTGCAAGCCGGCGATCCGCCTCGCGGCGCTCATGGAGCTTCCGTCCATCTTCGTCTTCTCGCACGACAGCTACTGCGTAGGCGAGGATGGTCCGACGCACGAGCCGGTCGAGCAGCTCGCCAGCCTCAGGTCCATGCCGAACGTCCGCACGTGGCGTCCGGCGGACGCGAACGAGACGGCCTACGCGTGGGTCGAGATGCTCATGCGCACGGACGGTCCGAGCTGCATCCTGACGACGCGCCAGAACCTTCCGATCCTCGAGTGCGTCACGCCCGAGGGAGTCTCGAAGGGCGGCTATGTCGTCTACCAGGCCGGAAAGCAGGACTCCGAGACGATTCTCTTCATCGCCACGGGTTCGGAAGTGTCGATCTGCATCGAGGCGGCGAAGCGCCTTGCGGCGGAAGGGCGCGGCGTGAGGGTCGCGAGCTTCCCGTGTGTCGAGCGCTTCTACCTCGAGACGACGCCGGAGTACCGCTGCTCGGTGATGCCGCAGGAGATGAAGCGCCGCGTCATCGTCGAGGCGGGCGTGAGGTACGGGCTCGACCGCTTCAGGCTCGACTTCCGCACGACGGCGTTCGTGACGCTCGACCGCTTCGGCGCGTCCGCCCCGTACCAGACGCTCTCCGTGAAGTTCGGCTTCACGCCCGAGAACGTCTACAACGTCGCGAAGACGATAGCCTAATGAGGTTGTAGCGAGTCCCCGAGGGAATGGAGCGAAGCGAAATGAGCAAGGGGACGAGCACCATTAGAAACGTTTTTACCGTCGGGGCGTTCACGATGCTCTCGCGCGTGCTTGGGCTCGCGCGGGAGATGCTCCAGTCCCGGCTGATCGGCGCGGGTATCGAGCAGGCGGCGTTCACCCTGGCGTTCGCGATTCCCAACATGGCGCGCAAGCTCTTCGGAGAGGGCGCGCTCACGGCGGCGTTCGTTCCGGTCTTCAAGGGCGAGGCGGAGGCGGGCTCGATGGAGCGTGCGGCGCGGCTTGCGCGCGCGGTGATGACGATGGTGCTGCTGATGCTCGGGGCGATAGTCGTACTCTGCATGGGCGGACTCGAGGTCGCGGTGCATTTTAGGGACGCGCTGGGGCTTAAGGACACAAAGCGGCTGCTGATAACGATACGCCTGGTCAAGACGCTTCTCCCGTACATGATCTTCATCTGCGGGGCTGCGTTCGGGATGGGGGTTCTCAATGCGCTCGGACGCTTCAAGGCGTCCAGCTTCATGCCGTGCCTACTGAACTTCTTCTGGATCGGCATCCTCGCCTGGATTGCCTTCTTCCCCGAAATGCGCCTCGACCAGCGCGTCCACCGCGTGGCGATGGCGATCCTCGTCGCGGGCGCGGCGCAGATGGCGTTCATGATGTGGTGCATGCACAAGGCGGGCGTCACGCCGAAGCTGTCCTTCTCCGGATGGGGCGACTCCAAGGTCATTCTCGTCTGGAAGAACCTCGGCATCGCGGCGCTCGGCGCGGGGGCGATACAGATAAACTACATGCTAGACCAAGTCCTCGCGCAGCTCGCGAGCGGATGGGCCGCGGGGGTAATAGGGTACGCGGAGCGGCTCATGGACCTTCCGCTCGGCGTGATCGGCGTCGCGTTCGGGACGGTGCTCCTGCCGACGTTCGCGGGGCTCTTCGCGAAAGGCGACGTTGACGGCGCGCGGGAGGCGCTTGCGTCGTCCGTAAGGTCGCTCATGTTCGTGATGGTTCCGGCGGCGGCGGGGCTCTTCGTCCTCGCGCCGGAGATAACGTCCGTAATCTACCAGGGCGGCGCGTTCGACGAAATGGCGACGCTGCGCGTGTCGCGCGCGCTCGCGGTATACGCCGTGGGGCTCGGATTCTTCGGCTTCCAGAAGATGCTCGTCCCGTGGTTCCAGGCGCAGAACGACATGAAGACGCCGCTGCGCGTTTCGGTTGCGACGGTCGTTATGAACGCGGCGCTCAACATTCTCGCGGTGTGGCTGCTGCCCGTCGAGTGGCGGCACGTCGGGCTTGCCGCGTCCACGGTCGTCTGCGCGTTCGCGGGGTGCGCTCTGCTTGTCGTTCTCGCGAGGAGGAAGAACGGCTCGCTCGGACTTTCCGCGACGATTCGCCCCGTTGCGCTCGCGCTCGCGGCGTCGCTTTTCATGGCGGGCGCAATCGCCGTCGCGCGTCCGTTCGCCGCGCGTCTTCCGTCCGTCGTCGCGCTTGCGATGCTCATCGCGCTCGGCGCTGCGGTATACGGCGCGGCGTCGCTCGCGCTCATGCCGGAGCAGGTCCGCGCGCTTCGCTCGCGCCTGCGCAGGCGGTGATTTTCGCAAAATTTGGCAAATTCGCACTTGACGGCGAGCGCTCGGATTTGGTAAACTACGCGCCTGTTGTCCCAAATTAGGGCCGAATGGCGAGATAGCTCAGTTGGTAGAGCGCAGGACTCATAAGCCTAAGGTCAAGGGTTCGATCCCCTTTCTCGCCACCAATTTTCAAAGATGTCAAATACCCCCTTGCGCCGAGTGGCGCATTTTTGATATACTATCCGAGCTTTCGTATCAGAAGGAGGCCACTTTAGCTCAGTAGGTAGAGCACATCCTTGGTAAGGATGAGGTCGGCGGTTCGATTCCGCTAGGTGGCTCCAGAAGGGGCGGAGGCAAAAAGAAGAAAACCACTCACAGGAGTAAATGAGAAATGGCTAAGGAAACATTCGATCGCGGCGGAAAGCCGCACGTGAACGTCGGCACCATCGGCCACGTCGACCACGGCAAAACCACGCTTACGGCCGCCATCACGCACGTCCAGGCGCTCAAGGGTCTCTGCGAGGAGATCAAGTACGACCAGGTCGCGAAGGCCTCCGAGTCCGCTGGCCGCCGTGATGCCACCAAGATTCTTACGATCGCCTCCTCGCACGTCGAGTACGCGACCGAAAACCGCCACTACGCGCACGTTGACTGCCCCGGCCACGCCGACTACGTCAAGAACATGATCACCGGCGCTGCGCAGATGGATGGCGCTATCCTCGTCGTCTCCGCGGTCGACGGCCCGATGCCGCAGACGCGCGAGCACGTCCTTCTCGCCCGCCAGGTCGGCGTGCCGAAGATCGTCGTGTTCCTCAACAAGTGCGATCTCGTCGACGATCCCGAGATGCTCGACCTCGTCGAGATGGAGGTCCGCGAGCTCCTTTCCAAGTACGAGTACGACGGCGACAACGCTCCCGTGATCCGCGGCGCGGCCTATCCGGCCACCCAGGCGGCCTCGAAGGACGACCCGGCGTGCAACTGCATCACCGAGCTCATGAACGCCCTCGACACCTACATCCCCGAGCCCGAGCGCGAGCTTGACAAGCCGTTCCTCATGCCGATCGAGGACATCTTCTCGATCGAAGGCCGCGGCACCGTCGTCACGGGCCGTGTCGAGCGCGGCGTGATCAAGGTCGGCGACGAAGTCGAGATCGTCGGTCTCAAGCCGACGGCCAAGACCGCCGTCACGGGCGTTGAGATGTTCCGCAAGCTCCTCGACCAGGGTCAGGCCGGCGACAACATCGGCACGCTTCTCCGTGGTACGAAGAAGGAAGAGGTTGCCCGCGGTCAGGTTCTCGCGAAGCCGGGTTCCATCACCCCGCACACCGAGTTCAAGGGCCAGGTCTACGTCCTCACGAAGGACGAGGGCGGACGCCACACCGCGTTCATGAAGGGCTATCGCCCGCAGTTCTACATCCGCACGACCGACGTGACTGGTGACATCCAGCTCCCCGACGGCGTCGAGATGGTGATGCCTGGCGACAACGTCGAGATCTCCGTGAAGCTCATCGCTCCGGTCGCTCTCGAGGAGAAGATGCGCTTCGCTATCCGCGAAGGCGGCCGCACGGTCGGCGCCGGCACGGTCTCGAAGGTCATCAAGTAAAACAACGAGAAGTCCTGTGAGATGCCCGGCCGGAAGTGGCCGGCCGGGCTCTATCTCTCACAAGGACGGAGGAACAGGAAATGCGTGATCTCGCTATTTTGGCGTGCGGAGAGTGCAAGAACCGCAACTACACGACGACCCGTAACAAGAAGACGATGACGGAGCGTCTGGAGAAGGTGAAGTTCTGCCCTCACTGCCGCAAGCGCACGGCCCACAAGGAGACTAAGTAAGTCTCGCAATAGGGTAGTAGCACAATGGCAGTGCAGCGGTCTCCAAAACCGCCTATGGGGGTTCGATTCCCTCCTACCCTGCCAATCTGAACGGGAATAAAAACGATGAGCTTTTTAAAGAAGACGCAAGAGTATCTCAGCGGTGTCGCAGCCGAGGCCAAGCGAGTCACATGGCCTGGCAAGACCGAGCTTTGGGAGTCGACGCTCGTCGTCATATCGTTCATTTTCATCCTCGCCGCGACGACGCTCGTCTGCGACAAGGTGATCGAGCAGTTCATCAGGATCGTCCATCTGGGCGCCTGAGTCAGGGTTGAGGGAGCTGGGTCGCAAGGGCGCGAGGCTGAATAACTGGAGATAAGACGATGGTCAAGCAGTGGTTTGTGCTTCACACTCTAACAGGGCAGGAGAACAAGGCCCAGAAGTCTATCGAGGCCCGCATAAGGCTCGAGCGCATGGAAGAGTACATCGGCCGGTGCGTGATACCGACCGAGAAGGTGACGGAAAAGCGCAAGGACGGCAGAAAGCACACCGTCACGCGCAAGTTCTTCCCCGGCTATGTTCTCTGCGAGCTTGCCCTCTACGACGAGTCGAGGGGACTTGACGAGAACGGCAAGAAGGCGATATACGAGCGTACGTGGCAGTTCCTGCGCGAGACCCCGGGAGTGATCGGGTTCATCGGCGGCGACCGTCCGCAGCCGCTCAAGCAGAGTGAAGTGGATGCAATTCTCCTGGACAAGCCGACTACAGGCGGAGCCCAGGTGGAGCGTCCGAAGGTGAATTTCTCCGTCGACGAGACGGTGAAGATAACGGATGGCGCGTTCATGGGCTTGACGGGCCAGATCTCAATGGTGGATCCCGACAAGGGCAAGCTCAAGGTCGAGGTAGCAGTCTTCGGCCGAAAGGTCCCTGTCGACGTCGAATACTGGCAGGTGGAGAAGGTCTCCGTCGAGGAGACGCTCGAGCCGGCGAAGTAAACGGCAGGTTTTGCGGTCCGCTACCACCGGGCAGGATCCCCGGGAGGAGCCGCACGAAAGAAGGAAAAGGCAAATGGCTAAGAAAGTCACTGGAGTCGTAAAGCTCCAGATTCCCGCCGGCGCCGCGAATCCCGCGCCGCCTGTGGGTCCCGCCCTCGGTTCTGCTGGTGTCAACATCATGCAGTTCTGCAAGGAGTTCAACGCCAAGACGGCGAAGGACTCGGGGCTCGTAATCCCCGTGATCATCACGGTCTACCAGGACCGCAGCTTCTCGCTGCAGTTCAAGTCGCCGCCTGCGTCCACGCTCCTCAAGAAGGAGGCGGGTCTCGCCAAGGGCAGCGGCGTTCCCAACAAGAACAAGGTCGGCAAGGTCACCAAGGCCCAGCTTCTCAAGATCGTCGAGATGAAGAAGGCTGACCTCAACACCGACGATCCGGAGCAGGCAGTCAAGATGATCGCCGGCACGGCTCGCAACATGGGAATCGAGGTGGTCGAATGAGCACTCACGGAAAGAAGTATTTCAACGCGCTGAAGAAGGCCCCCAAGAAGGCCGTCTCCCTCGACGAGGCCGTCAAGTTCGTCAAGGCGAACCCCGGCGCCAAGTTCGACGAGACGATCGACGTCTACTTCCGCCTCGGCAGCGACCTCACCAAGGGCGACACCGCTGTTCGCGGAACCGTCAAGCTCCCCAACGGCTCGGGCAAGACTGTCAAGGTGGCAGTGTTCGCGGGCGGCGAGCAGGCTGAGGCCGCGAAGGCCGCCGGCGCTGATTTCGTCGGTCTCGCCGACCTCATCGAGAAGGTCTCGAAGGAGGGCTGGTGCGACTTTGACGTGGCGATCGCCACGGTCGAGGCGATGAAGGAAGTCAGGAAGTGCGCTCGTATCCTCGGTCCGCGCGGCCTCATGCCTAACCCCAAGACCGGCACTGTCACGGATGACACCGCGACGGCCGTCAAGGAGGCCAAGGGCGGCAAGGTCGACTTCCGTATGGACAAGACGGGCAACCTCGCGGTCGTCGCGGGCAAGCGCTCGTTCGAAGCCGACAAGCTCGTCGGCAACATCAAGGCTATCGTCTCCGCCGTCCAGGCCGCGAAGCCCGCCACCGTCAAGGGCGTCTTCATCAAGTCGATGACGATCTCGTCCACGATGGGCGTCGGAGTTCCGGTCGTGCTCACGAGCGATGCCGAATAAGGGAGGATCTTGAAATGAGAATCGAAAAGATCGCAATTCTCGACGAAGTCGTCGCCCGCGTCAAGGACTCGGACTACTGCTTCATCGTCAACCACGGCGGCGTCACCGTCGCTCAGTTCGCCAAGCTCCGCAAGGCCCTCAAGGCCGTTGACAGCCGTCTTCTCGTCGTGAAGAACTCCTTCCTCGGGAAGGTCGCGAAGGAGAAGGGCTGGAGCGACGACGTCAACGCGATGCTCCAGGGCAACACCGCCATCGTCACCGGACACGGCGAGCCCACCGCGGTCGCCAAGGCCATTATGGAGTTCGTCAAGGACTCCGGCGGCAAGGCTTCCGTCAAGGGCGCGGACTACGACAACAAGATCGTGGATGCCGCGATGGTCGAGGCGCTCTCCAAGGTGCCCGGCAAGGACCAGCTCCGCGCAACCCTCCTCATGCTCCTCAAGGAGCCTGCGACCCGCCTCGCGCGCGTCCTCTCCGAGAAGGCCAAGAAGGAAGGCGGCGACGCCGCTCCCGCTCCGGAGACTCCGGCCGCGTAACAACAAATTTCCTTGGCATGAAAAACGGCCAAGGTTGAACTAAAAAGGAAACAAAAAAATGACAAACGAAGAGATCATCAAGGAGCTGTCGGGCAAGACGGTTCTCGAAATCAACGAGCTCGTCAAGGCTCTCGAAGAGGCGTGGGGCGTTTCCGCCGCCGCCGCAGTCGCAGTCGCGGGTCCCGCCGCTGGCGCCGCTCCTGCCGAAGAGAAGACCGAGTTCGACGTCATCCTCAAGGCCGCTGGCGCGAACAAGATCGCCGTCATCAAGGAGATCCGCGCGATCACCGGTCTTGGCCTCAAGGACGCCAAGGACATGGTCGACGGCGCTCCCAAGAAGGTCAAGGAAGCCATCGCCAAGGACGAGGCCGAGAAGATCGCCGAGCAGCTCAAGAAGGCCGGCGCCGAAGTCGAGGTCAAGTAAGACATCGGCTTTCCAAAGCCACAAAAGGACGCGGCACATGTGCCGCGTCCTTTTTGTCATGCGGGAATCACACTTTAGGGGCATGTGCGAGGTGGCAGGAATTTAGTATACTATTTGCCGAGAGGGGCACAACATGAAACTCAATCCCATAATCTTCGGCACCAGCTGTCTCGGGAACCTCTACAGGGAGATTCCGATGGAGACCAAAGTCGCCATCGCGGCGGAGTGGTTCAAGGCATATTCGCATCCGACGATCGACTCCGCCGGGAAATATGGCGCGGGGCTGTCTCTTGAATGCATCGGCAGGGCGCTCAAGGCGCTCGGCAAGACAGCGGACGACATCGACATCAGCGTCAAGCTCGGATGGCGCAGATCGCGCCGGCTTGAGTCCGGCGAGGAGCCGACGTTCGAGCCGGGCGCATGGAAGGGGCTTGAGTGGGACGCCGTGCAGGACATCTCGCATGACGGGATCCTGCGCTGCTGCGAGGAGGCCAAGGCTCTTCTGGGCGACTATCCGGTTGGCCTAGTCAGCGTGCACGATCCAGACGAGTACCTCGCGTCTCATGTCTCACGCCAAAAGGCGCGGGACGATATACATGGCGCATACGAGGCGCTTTTCGAACTCAAGGCGCGCGGCGAGGTGAAGGCTGTCGGAATCGGCGCAAAGGACTGGCGCGTAATCAGGGAGCTGTGGGACATGGGCATCCGCTTCGACTGGGCGATGTTCGCCTGCGCGCCGACCCTGCTCGTGCATCCGCCGGAGCTTCTGGACTTCGTGGGGCGGCTGAAGGCCGCGGGCGTTACGCTCATCGACTCGGCGGTGTTCAACGGAGGCTTTCTCATGGGGTCCAACATGCTCGACTACCGCGAGGCGGACCCCAAACGCGACGCGGAGGCGTTCGCGTTCCGCGACCGCTACCTCGCGCTCTGTCGCGAACGGGCGCTCGATCCGGCAGCCGTGGCGGTCGAATACGCCTTCCGCCTCGGCTTCGACTCCGTCGCGCTCAATACGTCCAATCCGAAACGCGTGGTCCAGAACGCGCGCTACGGCGAGCACCGATCCCCGGCGGCGTTCTGGGACGCCCTCGGGGTGTGACCGCATTGCCGCGTCCGCGCCGGACGAAAATATTGGTCTATAGAGGCACGGCGGCCTCGTTTTGTGGTATAATGTCCGTATGAAACTTGATCCGACGAAGATGAAGGACTGGCAGATCGCCGAAGCTGCCGAGGAGAATCTCAAGAGCGCAGCCGAGCTCGTGAAGGAGCTAGGGCTTAAGGACGACGAGTGGACGCCGTACGGACGCGTCCTCGCGAAGGTCGACGTCACGAAGGTCCTGAAGCGCGTGGGCGCGGGGCGGAAGGGCAAGTACATAGACGTCACCGCCATCACTCCGACGGCGCTCGGCGAAGGTAAGACCACGACCACGCTCGGCCTCGTAGAGGGCCTCGGGCGGCTCGGCAAGAAGGTCATCGGATGCGTCCGCCAGCCCTCCGGCGGCCCCACCTTCAACATCAAGGGCAGCGCGGCGGGCGGCGGCCTCGCGCAGGTCGTTCCGCTAACCTCGCTCTCGCTCGGCCTCACCGGCGACATCGACGCCATCACGAACGCCAACAACCTCGCGATGGTCGCGCTCAACTCCAGGATGCAGCACGAGCGCAACCACGACGACGCGTGGCTCGCCGAGCGCGGACTGAAGCGCCTCGACATCGACCCGGAGCGCATACAGTTCCGCTGGGCGATGGACTTCTGCGCGCAGGGCCTCAGGAACATCGAGATCGGACGCGGCGGAAAGCTCGACGGCTTCAACTGCGCGAGCGGCTTCTACATCACGGTCGCCTCCGAGGTGATGGCGATACTCGCGATGAGCGCGGACCTCAAGGACCTGCGCGAAAGGCTTTCGAAGATCATCGTCGCCTACTCGAAGAGCGGCGCTCCCGTCACGACGAAGGACCTCGAGGTGGACGGCGCGATGTGCGCGCTCCTCGTGAACGCGATACAGCCGACGCTGATGCAGTCCATCGAGGGGCAGCCGATGTTCGTCCACGCGGGGCCGTTCGCCAACATCGCGATCGGGCAGAACTCCGTGGTCGCGGACAGGCTCGCGTGCGCGCTCGGCGACTACGTCGTCACGGAGAGCGGCTTCGCGTCCGACATGGGCTACGAGAAGTTCTGGAACATCAAGTGCCGCTGCTCGGGGCTCAAGCCCGACGCCGTCGTTCTCGTCGCGACGGTGCGCGCGCTCAAGGCGCACGGCGGCGCGCCCGCGGTGAAAGCGGGGCTTCCGCTCGATCCCGTCTACACGACGGAGAACCTCGACCTCCTCAGGAAGGGATGCGACAACCTCCTCGCGCACATCGACATCATCCGCCGCTCGGGCGTGCAGCCCGTGGTGTGCCTCAACGCGTTCTACACCGACACGCCCGCAGAGCGTGCGCTCGTCAAGGAGATAGCCGAGGGCGCGGGCGCGCGCTTCGCAGTGAGCGACCACTGGCTCAAGGGCGGCGAGGGCGCGGTGGAGCTCGCGGAGGCCGTCATCAAGGCGTGCGACGAGCCCAACTCCTTCGAGTTCCTGTGCGACCTCGCGGAGCCTCTCAAGGACCGCATCGAGAAGCAGGTGAAGGAGGTCTACGGCGGCGACGGGGTGGACTTCGAGCCGCTCGCGCTCGAGAAGCTCGCGGCGTTCCAGAAGGACCCCGAGACGGCGCGCCTCCCCGTGTGCGTCGCGAAGACGCAGTACTCGCTCTCCCACGATCCGAAGCTCCTTGGGCGTCCGAAGGGATGGCGCATGCCGGTCAAGGACGTTCTCATCTACAGGGGCGCGGGACTCGTAGTCCCGGTCGCGGGCGAGATCAAGCTGATGCCCGGCACGTCGGCCTCCCCGGCGTACAGGCGCATCGACGTCGATGTTGAAACAGGAAAGGTGAAAGGACTCTTCTGACATGCAGCGCAAGATAGTTCTGATAGTCTCCCTCGTCGCAGGTCTCATCGCGGCGCTTTTGACGCGTATGTACCTGACCGTCAAGGAGAACGAGATACTCGCCGAGAAGAAGCGGCTTGTCGATCGCTACGGGACGATCGAAGTCCTCGCGTTCACGCACGACGTCCCGTCGGGAACGGTCCTCACGAAGAGCGACATTGGGAAAATGACGATGCCTGGACGAGGACTGAGCGGACAGGCTCTCACGATGGAGAACCTGGATGATGTCATTGGGCGTAAGACCGTGACCGGACACAAGGCGAAGGAAGTCCTGTTCTGGTACGACATCGAGGGGGGCGATCCGTCGGTCAGGGGTCTTTCTGCCGACGTCAAACGCCAGATGCGCGCGATTTCCATCAACGTCAACGGCTCGGCGTCGGTGAGCGGAATGATCAAGCCGAACGACCACGTCGACGTCATCGGCACGTTCAACTTCCCGGACGACGAGGGCAAGATCAAGCGCGGCGATCCCGTCACCTGCACGATCCTCCAGAACGTGCTTGTGCTTGCGACTGGCAAGGACACCTCGAAGTCCCAGACGCGCGAGCTCGGCATGCGCACGTCGGGCGGATACTCCACGGTCACGCTCGAGGTGACGCCGCGCGAGGCGGAGATGCTCGCCTTCGCGGAGCAGATAAAGGGCCGTCTCATCCTCACGCTCAGGAACCGCAACGACACCTCCTCCGAGAAGGAGCTCCCGCAGGTCGACTACATGAAGATCCGCCAGGAGATGGAGGAACTCAACCAGAAGCGCCAGCTCAGGCTCGGCGGAAGGTAAGGCGATGATACTCACCACCCTCATCGGCGGAGACCGCGAATCCCGCACCCTAACGGATGGGACATACATGATCGGGCGCAACGAGACGTGTCCGATACGCTTCGACTTCCCCGACGTCTCGGAGCGCCACGCTATACTGACGGTCCGCGACGGAGTCGCCGTGCTGGAGGATCTCCACAGCGCCAACGGCACTTATGTGAACGGCGAGCCGATCGACGGAGCCGTCAAGCTTGACGGCGGGATGGTCATCCAGATCGGCGAGTCGATGATGAGGGTGTGCGACGACGGAGACTGGGTGGCCTCCGCTGCGGAAGGACAGGGCGGCGAGGCGATTTCGGAAGAGGCGCCCCAGGTGCCCGACTCCGCCGCGGCGGTGTCCGCTCCCGCCGGAAGCGTCGGCGGATTCGGCGACGAGGAGGTTCCGCCTCCGCCGGATCCGATGCGCGAGCTCAGGCGCAGCGTGCAGGAGCAGATACAGCGCGAGCTCCTCAAGCGCATGGACATGAAGCGCCTCACTGTGCAGGGCGTCGACAGGGAAGGGCTCGAGGACACCGCGCGAGAAAAGATTCGCCAGATCATCGACGAGGTCGTGTCGAACGGACGCCTCCCCGAGGGAATCGATCCTGTGCGCCTCGAGGACGACGTCTTCAACGAGGCCATGCGCCTCGGGCCGCTTGAGGAGCTTCTCGCAGACGACTCGGTGAGCGAGATCATGGTTAACGGTCCGGACAAGGTCTACATCGAGCGCGGAGGAAAGCTCCAGCTCTCGGACTGCCAGTTTACGGATGACGCGAGCGTGCTTTCCGTAATTGAGCGCATCATCGCACCGCTCGGCCGCCGCTGCGACGAATCGCAGCCGTACGTCGACGCGCGACTTGCGGACGGAAGCCGCGTAAACGCGATCATCGCTCCGCTCGCGCTCTCGGGCCCCACGATAACGATCCGAAAGTTCTCCAAGAAGGCGCTCACGCCGGAGGACTTCATCCGCTTCGGCACGTGGACGCACAACGCTGCCGAGTTCATGAAGCTCTGCGTCCTCCTGAGGAAGAACATCATCGTGGCCGGCGGAACGGGCTCCGGAAAGACGACGCTCCTCAACCTGCTCTCGGGCTACATCCCGCACTCCGAGCGAATCGTGACGGTCGAGGACGCGGCGGAACTGAGGCTCCAGCAGCCGCACGTCGTCCGCCTCGAGGCGCGCCCGCCGAACATCGAGGGCAAGGGCGCGGTGCCGATACGCGACCTCGTGAAGAACTGCCTCAGAATGCGCCCCGACCGCATCATCGTAGGCGAATGCCGCGGCGGCGAGGCTCTGGACATGCTGCAGGCGATGAACACCGGACACGACGGCTCGCTCACGACCGTCCACGCGAACTCGCCGCGCGACGTCATCTCCCGTCTCGAGACGATGGTGCTCATGAGCGGAATGGAGCTCCCCTCGCGCGCGATACGCGAGCAGATCGCGTCCGCAGTCGACATCATCATCCACGAGTCGCGCATGTCGGACGGCTCGCGCAAGGTGACGGCGATCACCGAGGTGACTGGGCTCGAGGGCAACCAGATCGTGATGCAGGACATCTTCGCGTTCCGTCAGAAGGGCGTCGGGCCGGACGGGAAGATCATCGGCGAGTTCAAGCCCACGGGCGCGATGCCGACTTGGTACGACCAGCTCTCCGGGCGCGGCATAAAGTGCGACCCGAAGATGTTCGACCCCGATTCAAACGTCAACGTGACACTGGAGCGCACGAGATGATACTGTGGCTTTCAGTCGTCCTTTTCGGACTCTGCTTTGCGGGCGTCGCGTGGTACTTCTGCGCGGGCGTGAAGATCAAGGCCGGCTGGCAGAACGGGCAGAGCCCCCTCGCGCGCTGGCTCGACCAGCGCAGGCGCGACAAGTTCAACGAGCAGCTTCCCGAGGCGCTTGCGACGATGTCGAACGCGCTGAGGGCGGGCTTCTCGCTGTCGCAGGCGTTCGACTCCGTCGTCGCGCAGGGCGAGAAGCCGATGAGCGAGGAGTTCGCGATCCTGCAGCAGCAGCTGAGGATCGGCATGAGCTTCGAGGACGCGCTCGAGTCGATGTCGCAGCGCGTCGGGTCGGACGACCTCACGCTCGTGACGACGGCGATTCTCATAAGCCGCAAGACGGGCGGAAACGTCACCGAGATCTTCGACAAGATATCCGAGACGATACGCGGCCGCATGCGCATCGAGCGCAAGGTGAAGACGATGACGGCGCAGGGCCGCATGCAGGGCATAATCGTCTCGGTGATGCCGATTTTCCTCGGCGTCGTGATGACGGTCCTCAAGCCGAACCTGATGATTCCGTTCATGTGCAGCTTCACCGGCGTCGCCTCGATCGGCGCGATGCTCCTGCTCATCATAGTCGGCTGGCTCATCATCCGCAAGATCATCAAGATCGACGTCTGACGCCTCTTTGCGCGCCGGGCGCATTTTTGGTAAAATATCAGCTTATGAAAACACATATTGTCGCGTTGTCTATGTTGGCGGCCTGCTCCATGTCATGGGCCGCGCAGGTCACTGACGTGAAGGTCCAGGCTCTTGACGGGTTCGGGGGCGACACCGGGTCCGTGGTGAGCCGCTGCCAGACGAAGGCGGGTCAGGAGTACGACCCCGTGGCGCTTTCCCGCGACGTGAACACGCTCAAGGACTCCAACGAGTTCGAGGACATCTCCGCGGACGCGAAGGAGACCGGCGACGGCGTCGAGGTCACGTTCTACATCAGGCGCAAGATGCGCTACCGCGCGCCGGCGATCGTCGAGGGGTCCGACTTCTTCAGCGCGTCGAAGGTCATGAAGGAGGCCGAGCTCAAGGACGGCTACCTCTTCGGCGAGTCGGACCTCGCGGAGGCGGCGGCGAAGGTCCGCAAGGCCTACCAGAAGAAGCACTTCCCCGACGCGAAGGTCACGGCCACGGCCGAGCCCCTCGGCGCGGGCAACGACTGCACCGTCAGGTTCGTCGTCGACGAGGGCACCAGGAAGAAGATTTCCTCCTATGAGTTCGACGGCAACGAGAGCGTCGACGAGGCGGAGCTCCGCGAGGCGATCGGCGACCTGCCGTGGTGGAATCCGCTCGGCTGGTTCTCCGACTCCCCGACGACGGACGAGCAGCTCAAGCAGTGCGTCGCGAAGGTAGAGGACGTCTACCGCAACCACGGCTTCCTCGACGTCAGGGTGGCCGACCCGATCCTCGAGCCGCGCGACGGCGGCAAGGCGGCCGTAGTGTTCCCTGTCACGGAGGGGACGTGCTACAAGATCGGCGAGATGAAGATCGTCGGCCTTACGCGCTATCCCGAGGGAGTGGTGCGCGAGAAGAGCCAGCTGCCCGAGACCGGTGCGGTCGCGGGGCTGAAGACCCTTACCGACGCGGCCCGCCGCATCGAGGTCGTCGTAGGGTCGGGCGATTCCGGCCTTGCCGACACGCATGTCGTGGCGAAGCCGATTCCGTCCGCCGCCGATCCGTCCGTCGCGGACATCGTCTTCGAAGTCGCCGAGGGCGTTCCGGTCGTGATCAACGACGTGAAGATTCGCGGCAACGACTACACGAAGGACAAGGTCATCCGCCGCGAGATTGCGCTCGCTCCCGGCGACCGCATGCTCGAGGACCGCGCGGAGCGCAGCCAGAAGCGCCTCCAAAACCTAGACTACTTCTCCCGCGTGCGCTACTACCTCGAGCCTACGGGCAAGGGCAAGGACGCGAACGGCGCGGAGTGGCGCGACCTGGTGTACGAAGTCGAGGAGAAGAACACGGGTTCGTTCATGGTCGGCATCGGCGCAAGCTCCGTCGACTCCGTGTACGTCTCCGCCGAGGTGCAGCAGTCCAACTTCGACCTGTTTGCCCCCGAGAAGCTCTTCCGCGGCGGCGGACAGAAGGGCAGGCTCTACGTCGCGGCGGGCCCACGCATCCAGAGCTACGAGGCCAGCGTGACGGAGCCCTACTTCCTCGACCGCCTCCTCGAGCTCACCGTCGAGGCGTACCGTCGCAACAGGTGGTACGACGAGTACGACATCATCCGTTCCGGCGGCGCGGCCACGCTCGCGTACCCGGTCAAGTTCTGGCACACCTGGGAGCCGTTCGGCAGGTTCGGCGTCAGGCTTGGCGGCGAGTTCATCCAGTTTGACGACGTGGAGAACAAGTACTACACGTACAAGGGCGTCACGAAGAAGTGGCTCAAGGAGGAGGAGCACAAGTACGGCGACGCGGCGGAGGGCGTGGTGCGCATCTTCTGGTCGCATGACGACCGCGACAACTTCCGCATGCCCACCGAGGGCTCCAGGACGCAGATATTCCTCGATTTCGCCGGCGGCGACAACGAGTACTACCGTCTCGGGTTCAACCACAGGCACTTCTTCTCTCCGTGGCGCGGAATCGTCTCGGGCGACAGCTGGATGAAGCAGCACGTCTTCATGGTCGGCGCGCGCGCCGAGACGATCGACGGATTCGGATCGAACAACGACGTGCCGATCTACAACCGCATGTTCCTCGGCGGACCGAAGTCCATCCGCGGCATCGAGTACCGCTACGTCTCCCCGTACATCAAGGAGGCGCATGGCGGCGACTACATCCCGTGGGGCGGCCAGACGCTCTTCTGCATGAACTTTGAGTACACGGTGCCGGTCATCAAGATGGTGCGCCTCGCCGTGTTCTCCGACCTCGGCTGCGTCGGAGAGGACGACTTCGACCTCGACTTCAGCGACAACTTCGCGTGGACGGTCGGCGTCGGCGTCAGGCTCGACATCCCGATGTTCCCTATCCGCCTCGACTTCGCGACGCCGATCGAGAAGCCCGACCACTGCGAGGAGGAGGTCTTCTCCTTCACGGTCGGATACGACTTCTGACGGACTGGAGGCGGGGCTGCGGCGACGCGGCCCCGGGCAAATGGCTGTTATCGGCAGAATCGCTGGGTTTGTGCGCAGGTTCCTCTCGCACGACAGCGGACCATTCGCGCAGTTCGTGAAGTACGGTGCGGTGGGCGTAATGGCGACGTGCGTCCAGTTCGCCGTGTTCTACGCCCTCGCGGCCACCTGCCTCAGGTGCCTTACCGAGGATGACCGCGCGGTGGCGCTGCTGGGGTTGCCGTATGCCGTGTTCTCCGGTTCGGAGCCCTGGTACGCTTCGAGATGGTTCCTTGCAGCCGTCGCCACGGCTGCGGGATTCACCGTCGCAAACGTCTTCTGCTGGGTTATGAACCGCGCGTTCGTGTTCCGTCCCGGCAAGTTCGCGTGGTACGCTGAGTTCGCGCTTTTCTTCGGTGCGGCCGCAGGTGCCACGATCGTCGCGCTCGTGGTCCAGAGCCTGCTCATACGCTTCGTCGGGGTTACGACTTCCTTTGCGGCCATAGTCGAGGTCATCGTGTCGTTCCTGGTGAACTTCTTCACGCGCAGGTTCTTCATCTTCAAGGGCTGAGGCGGATATGGA
Organism: Kiritimatiellia bacterium; assembly: GCA_016284515.1. Classification (GTDB taxonomy): domain Bacteria; phylum Verrucomicrobiota; class Kiritimatiellia; order RFP12; family UBA1067; genus UBA1067. The sequence continues at coordinate 47,359 of JAEEOY010000102.1, forward strand.
CCGAGGGCTTTTGTATATCCTGTCTTTCTTCTCCTTCTGGCTCGGGGCGTGCATCGCCTCGTTCCTGAACGTCGTCATCTGGCGCGTGCCGCGCGGCGAGTCGATCGTCACTCCGCCGTCGCACTGTCCGAAATGCGGCTCGTCCATAAGGTGGTGGCAGAACATCCCGATCCTCTCGTGGCTCGCGCTGCGCGGGAAGTGCGCGAACTGCCGCGCGCCGATCTCCCCGCGCTACATCCTTGTGGAGATGCTGGGCGGTGTGCTGTTCCTTGCGGCGTTTCTGCTTGTGGTGCTCCGCGGCGCGGGGTGGTTCTCGGTCCTGGACTGCGGCGTTGCCGGCGACGCGGCGGCTGTTCTTGTTCTCTGGATATGGATATCGCTGATGATCGCGGGTTCGTTCATCGACTTCGACCATCAGCTTCTCCCCGACTTCACTACGGTCGGCGGAATGGTGCTTGGACTGGCGTTCTCGCTCGTGCAGGCGGCGTGGCTTGCTTGCGCTGCTGGGGGCAGGGGGCGCGATGCGGCATGGATACCCTTCGCGTGGTCGCTCGCGGGGCTTGTCTTCGGCTTCGGACTCCTGTGGCTAGTCCGCTGGATCGGTTCAAAGGCGTTCAGACGCGAGGCGATGGGGATGGGAGACGTCTTCCTAATGGGCGCGGTAGGCGCGCTGTTCGGTCCGATAGCGGTTCTTGTTACGCTCATTCTCTCGTCCGTCTTCGGAAGCGTCGTCGGCATCGGGATGATCCTTTTGTCAAAGACGAAGCTTGGGAAGTTCGTCGCGATACCCTACGGACCATACATCTGCATGGGCTGCCTAGCGTGGATGTTCCGTGGTCCCGAAATGATAGATTGGTATCTGCACCTTTTCAGGTAGACCATGCCGCATAAAAATCTGGCGAAATTTGCCCCCTTGCGCGGTTTGGCAACAAAATGATATAATATTTGCTCATTTCGCGGGATCGGGGAAAAACCGGTTCCGCTTGGCAACGCGGACAAAACCCCGGGAAACGGGCACAAATCCGCACAAATAAAGAAGAAAGAGAAAAAAGATGCAGAAGAGCTACCGTGCTCCGAATCCGGGCGACAAGCGTCCGTGGTTCATCATCGACGCGAAGGACCAGCCGATTGGCCGCCTCGCAGTCGTCGTCGCTAACAAGCTCCGCGCGAAGGATCTCCCCACGTTTGATCCTTCCGTCGACGCAGGCGCCTTCGTGATCGTCACGAACGCCGCGCTCGTGAAGCTCACGGGCAAGAAGGAGGAGCAGAAGACCTATCAGCGCTATAGCGGCTACAGGAACGGACTCAAGGAGTTCACCGCCGCCGAGATGCGCGCGAAGCATCCCGACCGCATGATCAAGGAGGCGGTGTGGGGCATGCTCCCGAAGAACAACATCGCGCGCAAGATGATGACGCGCGTCAAGGTGTTCGCGGGAGAGGCCGACAAGGGAACTCTCGCGGCGCAGAAGCCGGTCGAAATCAAGCTCTAAGGAGGATTTAAGAAATGGCAACCAAGAAGGCTATATCCGCTGGAACCGGCCGCCGCAAGACTGCGACCGCCCGCGTGAACCTGGTCGAGGGCAAGGGCGCGTGGACCGTCAACGGCGTCGCGCTCGAGGAGTACATCCCGAGCGAGGCCCTGCGCGACTACCTCAAGCAGCCCGTCGCGATCTCCGGATACGACATGGAGAAGGTCGACGTCGTCGTCTTCGCCAAGGGCGGCGGAATCTCCGGCCAGGCCGGCGCGATCCGCCACGGTCTCGCCCGCGCGCTCGTCGCCGCTGACGAAACGACCCGCGCCGCTCTCAAGAAGGCTGGCTGCATGACACGCGACAGCCGCATGAAAGAGCGTAAGAAACCCGGTCAGCCCGGCGCCCGCAAGCGCTTCCAGTTCTCGAAGCGTTAATCATGGCATTCGGTTTTCTCAAGAAGATCGCAGCCGTCATCACCGGCAGGTCCTCCGCGAAGAAGGAGGACTCTGCCGGTGGCGCGAAGAAACGCCGCCGCGGCGGACGCGGCAAGGGCGGCAACGCGCAGAACCAGCAGCAGAAGGGCGGCCAGCAGCAGAAAGCCCAGCAGAAGGGCCAGCAGCCCAAGGGCGGCCAGCAGCAGAAGAAGCAGGGCGCCCCGCAGCAGCAGAAAGGCCAGCAGAAGGGTCAGCAGCCCCGTGGAGACCGCAGGGACGACCGCCGCGGCCAGCGCAGGGGCGACCGCGGACGCCGCGGTCCCGTGCATGTCGACACTGCGGCGAACGAGATGCGCCCGGGCGGCGAGATATCGCCCGAGGAGCTTGCCGCGCGCAAGGCCGCGCACGCCGCGTGGTCGATGGATTCCTTCGTCGTCGAGCCCATCGAGGGCAAGAAGCGCTTTCACGACTTCAACCTCCCGTCCGAGGTGATGCACGGCATCGCCGACCTCGGTTTCAAGTACTGCACCGAAATACAGGCTCTCTCGCTCGAGCAGGCGCTCGCAGGGAAGAACATCGCCGGCAAGGCGCAGACAGGATCCGGCAAGACCGCCGCGTTCCTCGTCGCGATTCTCACGCGCTACCTCAGGAGCCCCGAGAACCGGGCGAAGGAGGGCGGCAATCCGCGCGCCCTCGTGATCGCGCCGACGCGTGAGCTCGTCATCCAGATCTGCAAGGACGCCGACGCGATCGGCAAGTACACCGGCCTCAGGTCCCTCGCCGTCTACGGCGGAATGGACTATGACCGCCAGCGCAAGGAGGTGCTCTCCGCGCCCGTCGACCTTCTGGTCGCGACGCCGGGGCGTCTCCTCGACTTCGTCAAGTCGCGCGTCATCAACCTCTCGAACGTCGATACGCTCGTCATCGACGAGGCTGACCGCATGCTCGACATGGGCTTCATCCCCGACGTCAGGCGCATCATGAGCTACCTGCCGCCGAAGCAGAAGCGCACGACGATGCTCTACTCCGCGACGCTCAACGACGCGGTGATGCGCCTCGCGATGAACTGGATGGAGGAGCCCTACAAGGCCGAGGTGGAGTCCGAGACGAACGCCACCGACACCGTGAAGCAGGTCGTCTACGTCATCCAGGCGAAGGACAAGTTCACCGTTCTCTACAACCACATCGCGCTGCACCCGGACGCGCGCACGATCGTGTTCTGCAACCGCAAGTGCACGACCGAGGACGTCTACGAGTCGCTCAAGATCCGCGGCGTCAACGTCGAGATGCTCTCCGGCGACGTGAACCAGAACAAGCGCCTCAAGGTGCTCGACGCGTTCCGCGACGGCGAGGTCAAGATCGTCGTGGCGACGGACGTCGCCGGACGCGGCATCGACGTCAAGGGGCTTGAGTACGTCGTCAACTTCGACTTCCCCTACGAGGCGGAGGACTACGTGCACCGCATCGGCCGTACCGGCCGCGCGGGCTCGACCGGCATCGCGATCTCGTTCGCGGACGAGTACGAGAGCTGCCAGATTCCCGACATCGAGAAGTACATCAACGAGGAGCTGAAGTGCACCGTGATCGGTCCGGACGACCCGCTGATGAAGCCGATCCCCCCGCGCCATTCGAAGCTTGGCGAGGTCGATGCCGCCGCGAAGGCGGAAGTCGACGCGCGCGAAGCGGCGGGCGAGGAGGAGAAGGCGGCCGCCGCCGCGTTGGTCGGCGCGAACGCGTCCACCGCAGACGGAAGGCCCGCTGTCCTCAAGGAGGACGCGCCGCAGCGCGAGCTCCCGAAGTTCGAGAACGCTCTCGAGCCGAAGGCTCCGCCGCCGGACGAGTCGGACATCTATTCCAAGCCTGTTGAACAGAAGGCGAAGACTGAAGAGTGGACGGTCTGACGGACCCTACCTGCTCTTCGAAAACTGACGGTCAAGTTCGCGCGTGGAAGTGAAGATCATTATCCGCTTCCCGCGCGGACAGACATAAGGCATCCTGCACGCGGCGAGTTCTTCGATGAGCTTCGTCGCGCCTTTTTCATCCATGGCGACGGACATCCCGGCAAACGACCTCGCGATCGACTTGGCCACGAGTTCCTCGCGCCAGCGCTCCCCGCGCCGCGCGCCGCCTTCGGCAAGGTCTCTTGCGATCGTGGACAGAACGTCCGACGCGGACATCCCGCCGAGTATCTGCGGAACCGCGTCGACCTTGAAAGTGTCGCGTCCGAACTCCTCGATGCGGAATCCCATCGCCCTGATGTCCGGAAGCGCCGCCGCTATTCTCGCGGCCTCCACGGGCGATAGCCGCACTGCGTCGGGAATGAGCAGCTGCTGCGAGAGCGCGGCACATCCGCCGCGCGCGGCGTCCGTAAGACGCTCGAAGGCGATTCTCTCCCGCGCCGCGTGCGGATTCACCGTGACGAGTCCGGAATCTGTTTCGATGATGACATAGCCGCTCTCCGTCGCCGCGAGGAACCGGAACCATTTCCACGGACGTGCGACGTCTTCGTCGGCCGCTATCGGAAGCTCCACGACAACCGGAGCAGGCACGGGTTTTACTGGCTGATTTTCAGGGGACTTTATTGCCGGCTGACGAATGTTGAATGTCGGCTGCCGGGTGTCGCTTGTCGTCTGCCGGTTGTCGATTCCCGCTGTTGGCTGTCGGATGTCGACTGTCGCCGCAGGCTCTGCAACTGGCCGCGGAATCTCGTCCGCCGGCGGTCTTGCGTCGAAGGGCTGTGGCTCGACTGGTCTTGAAATGTTGAGGGCGCGCTCGATTGCGTTTTCGATTGCGCGCTTTACGGCGACGTTGTCGCGGAAGCGCACCTCGCGCTTTGTCGGATGGACGTTGACGTCAACCTGCGACGGCGGGAGGTCGATGAAGAGAAAGAGCGCTGGCTTTGCGTCGCCCTGGTGGCGAGGGTATGCCTCGCGGATGGCGTAGGCGATCGACGGGGCGGACGCGGGGCGTCCGTTGACGAAGACGTACTGCTCGCGCCGTGTTGGAGCGGAGAGGTTCGGGCGCTCGATGTAGCCTGTGACGCGGACGGGCTGGGTGCGCGAGTCTGGGGTCTCAAGCGGGAGGAGCTTTTCGGCGAAGTCAGGTCCGAATATGTCGAGCAGCCTGTCGGAGAGAGTCGCCGCCGGCGCGAGGCGGTAGACTTCGCGTCCGTCGACGACTAGGGAGAAGCCAACCGAGGGATGCGCGAGGGCGTGCACGGTGAAGACGTTCTTGACGTGTCCTTCCTCGGTGGGGAAGGATCGGAGGAACTTGCGGCGCGCGGGGACGTTGCAGAAGAGGTCGCGTACTTCGACGAGAGTGCCGGGCGGACACCCCGCGGCGGTCACCTCGGCGAGCGA
>JAEEOY010000103.1 GCA_016284515.1 Kiritimatiellia bacterium
GGTAGGCGTATGGAAGAAACGCAAATCAAGCGGAGTTATCAGGAATTCCTGATAACTCGGCTTGGCTCGCTCGAATCGCGAGCCCCGCTTGCGCGGCGGTTACGCCGAGGGTCTGGGCCACCGCTCGTGGAAGATGAAGTGCGGCAAGCTCTCGAAGCGCCCCACCAGCCGATGGGACGAGTTGATGGTAGTGAGGTGAAGTCAGCATTGACCGAAGGATGAGTCTCTTTGAGGGTATAGAAACGATGTGGCACAAACAGGGCGAAAATGCTCGGTTTGTGCCTTAGTTTGCGCCGTCCATTGACTGAAACAGGTCGGAAATGGTATACTATCGCACTGTGAGCGCGTATGATACTATTTTTGATGAGGCCATAGGCTACTATGGTCTTTTTCGGACGTCCCAAGCCCAAGGTCTTGGTGTGTCGGGGTCTGCCGTATTGAGTCTTGCCAAGCGAGGCAAACTGCTGCGCATTGCGCATGGGTTATACCGCATTGACAAGTATGTGCCGCAACCAGATGGACTTGACGCTTACGCCATTGCTGTTGCAAGAGTTGGCGAAGACGCCTATCTATGGGGGCCATCTGTTCTTCAGGCCCACCGTCTCTGTCCGACCGACCCTGCAAAGATATACGTCGCTACGCCGTCGCGTTTCAGAGGTCAGTTGCCACAAGGTGTGATCCTCAAAAATGGCGCGAAACAGCGAGACATCGATTTCATCGAGGGGATACGTGCGCAGACTGCGGGCCAGGCGATACTTTCCAGTCAGCACATAATCATGTTTGACCGTCTGCTTGAAGCGGTTGAGGCGGCCAAGGGCAAGGGTCTGCTTAACGAAGTGGAAGCCCACAACACTCTCAAGGAGCTTTACAGAAATGACTAAGAAACCGAATTCACGGGCGAATCTGGACCGCGCAATTGAAAGGCTTTTCGGCAATTACGAAAAGTCCTTGGAGACGCGAAGCATAATGGCTAACGCCATAGTGGGACAGATGCTCAAGGGGGGTGTCGTTAAGGGTGGTAGTGGGCTCAAGCTCAGATACGGCACGAGCATCACACGCGCAACAATGGATTTAGACACCGCCTGCCGTGGCGAAGTCTCTGATTTCACTGACAATCTGTCAGCAAGTCTCAAGAGGGGATGGTACGGATTTTCGGGGACGGTCGTGAAACGCGAACCTGCAAAACCGAAGAATGTGCCGCCGCAATATGTGATGCAGCCTTATGCCGTCAGGCTTTCCTATAACGGTCAGCCCTGGTGTACGGTTGACCTTGAAATAGGGTTCAATGAGCTGGGGGATGCTGACGAATCAGACTTTGCCCTATCTGACGAGGTGGCGCAGATATTCATCACGCTTGGGTTTCCGGTCCCCGATGCGGTGCCGCTGATGAAATGCGAACACCAGATTGCGCAGAAGCTGCATGGCCTTACCGAGCCAAATTCAAGCCGCGCGCACGACCTTATCGACCTTCAGCTGATTGTAGAACATTCGCCTGTGGATTTCACGCAGGCAGCGCAACTTTGCAGACGGCTTTTCGCGTTCCGGCGCATGCAGTCGTGGCCACCGACAGTCGTAAAGGGAGACGACTGGGAAACCATGTACAACGACGCCAACTTCAAACATGGCGTATCCCGCACGATAGATGATGCGGTTGAATGGGCGAACGACCTGATAGCGTCAATCAACAAGGCGTAGTGAGGCTGCAATGAGGATAATGGCGACATCCGATCTGCACGGCAACCTTGAGGGATTGGACCCCAAGGGAGCGGACGTCGTTGTGCTGGCGGGCGACATCGCGCCGCTCAAGGGGCGCGGGCCGTGGCACATAAACGACCAGAAGAAGTGGATCAACAAGCGGTTCAGGGAATGGACGTCGTCTTACCCCGGCATACAGTTTGTCGTCATCCCCGGAAACCACGACTTCTATCCGATTGCACACATACTCTTCAAGGATCAGAGGATCGACTGGAAGTATGAGTTCTCGCCGAACGTCCATTTCCTCGGCGATTCCGGAGCGGAGATCGGCGGCGTAAAATTCTACGGGACGCCCTGGGTGCCGATCATCTCCTATTCCTGGGCGTTCGAGGGCGAGCCGGACACGCTGAAGCGGTGGTTCGCTAAGATTCCCCCAGGTCTCGACGTTCTCGTCATACACTCGCCGCCGCGCATTCCTGGAAGCGACGTCGACCGTTCGCTCCAGACGGACTCCGAGCATTTCGGCTCGTCGGAGCTGACAGAGGCCATCGTCGAGAAGCATCCGCGATTCGTTTTCTGCGGCCATATCCACACAGGACAGCACGGCGGTGTAGACTTTGAGTCAACCCGTGTCTACAACGTCTCCCGCCTCGACGAACGGTACGAAATCGCCTACGAGCCGACATGGGTGGATATCTGATAGGTCGCCCCCTCCGAGCGGGGGATTGTCGACTTTCTCATGGCTTGGATCGGGCGGGAGTTGGCGAAGTAGATTGTTCATTGCGCCATTTCCTTCGCCCAGGAACGTTTGATTTTGGCAATTCAGCGCATGAAGAAGTTACCAGATCTTACAAAGTGATGAAATATGTTGTTGCTAAACAAGATGTTCATTTTCTTTATGACCGCATCAGCAATACTTGCGGCAGCAATTTGTAAGGCTGTGGGCATAGGATAATCATGGGACTTGTAAAGACCAGACGGCTCGCTCGGCACTCGCTTCGCTCGGCGTGTTCGCTTCCCTATGGGTCGCGAACCCCCACGAGGGGCGGTTACTCGATGCAGAAGCAGCAGAAATATCCCCCGAACGAAGTGAGCCGCGTAGCGGTCGCTATGAGGGGTGCGAAGGCGGGGAAGAAGCCGCCGTTGCTGAATAACCGTCCGCCCAAGTGGATGTCGGAGCCGTCGAAACTGATGAAGATGGCGATGGGCGAGTACCGCGTGGCAATGGAGAGTGCGACAGACCTCGAGTCGTTTGACTTCAACCGAGGCGAGTACCTTCTCTGCAAGAAGCGGTATGAAGAGGCGCTGGCGAACGCTCAGACAAAAAGCGAACGGTATGGTATAATTTGAGCGGAGACAGGAAATGAAACGAGAAGAGAACCAGTCGGTCGAGTACAAGGAGTCCTGGCACGAGAAGTACCTGGAGTGGATCTGCGGCTACGCGAACGCCAAGGGCGGGACGCTGTACATCGGCATAGAGGACGGAGCCAAGAAACCCGTCGGCGTCAAGAACGCTAACAAGCTGATGGAGGATATCCCCAACTCCATACGCAACACGATGGGCATCGTGGCCGACGTCGCCTTGCTAAGGCTCAACAAGGCCGAAGTCAAGGATGCGTAGGCATTGCGAGAGCAGGTGCAGACTAAAATATGAAAGTCGGGATATGGGCTGTCGGGCGGCTGTCGGGGGATGACCGCGAGGGGATGGAGCGGCTGTACCGCGCGTACTACGAAGGCGCGGACGAAGGCGACTTCGCGCGCGACCTCGCGGAGAAGGACTGGGCGATTGTGCTCAGGGACGCGGAGGGCGTCCGCGGATTCTCGACGATGAAGCTCGTGCGCGTGGCGGAGATGAACGTCCTCTTCAGCGGCGACACGGTGGTGGACGAGGCGTGCCGTTCGCAGACCGGACTCGCCGGCGCGTTCGGACACGTCATGCTGCATCTCGCCGAGACCGGCGTCGAAGACCCGCAGTGGTTCCTCATCTGCAAGGGCGCGCGCACCTATCGCTTCCTCCCGACGTTCTTCCGGCGCTATGTGCCTGGCCCACGCGAGGACGCCGAGCTCGCCGAGCGCCTCCGCCGCGTCGCCTCCGCGATGTATCCGCGCGAATACGACCCTGCGACTGGCGTGCTGCGCTTCGGCGTGGGGAAGGACAGGCTCAAGGGCGACGCGCTCCGCATGGACCGCGAGTCGGTGAGGTTCCGCGCGTTGAACCCGGACTGGGCGCGCGGCGACGAGCTCTGCTGCATGGCGCCGCTCGCGCTCTCCAACTTGAACCGCCTCGGCGAGCGGGTGATCGCCGACACGAACCCGGAGTGGCACCTCTGATGCGCGTCCTTGTCGCAAATATCGCGTGGTTCCTCTCGACGCTTCCCGACGCCGTGCGCTTCGCGCTCGCGCTGCGCGACCCGGCGAAGGCGCAGGCGAAGGTCGCTGCGCGGCGTCGTCCGACGCGCCCCGAGGACGTCATCCTCGAGGAGCCGACGAGCGGCACGACTGGCGGGACGAAGTGGATTCCGTACACAGAGCAGCTGCGGCGCGAGTTCATGCGCGCGGTCAATCCGTGGATGGCGTCGATATACCTCCGCCACCCCGGTCTCCTTTTCTGCACGCACTACTGGAGCGTCTCGCCGTACACGGAGGTGCGCCAGCCGAAGGACGGACCGCGCCGCGGCTTCGCCGAGGACCGCGAGTACCTGGGGCCGGTCCGCTCGCGCCTCGTCGCCGCGCTTTTCCCCGTTTCCGCGGCGGTGGCGGAGGAGCGCGATCCCGAACGGCACATGATGAAGACGGCGCGCGCGCTCGCGGCGTCGCGTAGGCTCGGACTCGTCTCGGTGTGGCATCCGTCGGCGTTTCTGCGGCTCCTCGACTTCATGTCCGGACGCGCGGACGAGGTGTCGGACGATCCGCGCGTGCGGCGGCTCCTCGCCGCGCGGGACTTCCGCGGCGTGTGGCCGCGCCTGAAGCTGATAAGCTGCTGGGACGCGGCGTTTGCCGCTGCGGACGCGGAGAAGGTGCGCGCGGCGTTTCCGGGCGTCGAGGTGGAGGGGAAAGGACTGATGGCCACGGAGGGCGTGGTGTCGTTTCCTTGGTTCGGAAAGCGCGTCGCCGCGGTGACGTCGCATTCGCTTTCCTTCGAGCGCGTGGACGAGACGAGCGGCGATCCCGTCGAGGGGACTGCGCTCGGCGTGGAGCTCCTTGAGAAGGGGAAGCGGTACGGCGTCGTGCTCACGACGGGCAACGGCTTCACGGACTACAGGCTCGGCGACGTCGTGGAATGCACGGGCTTCGTCGCGAGGACGCCGCGGCTCGAGTTTTGCCACCGGGCGGGCGGAACCGTCGACCTGCATGGCGAGAAGATGCATCCCGCCTTCGCCGCAGAGGTGATTTCAAAGCTCGCCGGGCGCTTCGGGCGCGCCGCCTTCGCGATGCTTGTTCCGCGGCAGGACCGCCGCGGATACCGCCTTCTGTGGGAGCCGGGAGGCGGGAGGCTTCCGGAGGCGGAGGAGGTCGAGGGGCTTCTCCGGGCCAACTACCACTACGCCCACGCCGTGAACCTCGGGCAGCTCGAGCCGGTCGCGGTGGAGGAGGTGAAGGACGGGCTCGGCAGATGGTGCTCCGCGGCAAATGTGCCGCGCGCCGCCGCGAAGCCTCCGAGTCTAGGTCCTGCGCGCACTTGCGCGCGGGAAACGGAAAGAGTATAATATCTCCCCAATCCGCCTACTCGATAAACTCTTACGGCGGTGCAGATAAGTTCTAACAAACGAAAGGAAAGATACATGTCTCGTGCATACAACTTTTCGGCGGGCCCCGCGGTCCTGCCGCTTGAAGTCCTCCAGGACGCGCAGAAGGACCTTGTCGACTACAAGGGCTGCGGAATGTCCGTGATGGAGATGTCCCACCGCGGCAAGGACTACGACGCGATCCACCAGGAGGCGATCGCCACGTTCAAGGAGCTCTGCGGCCTCGGCGACGACTGGTCCGTCTGCTTCATCCAGGGCGGCGCGTCGATGCAGTTCGCGATGATCCCGATGAATTTCCTCGCGAAGGGCGGCAAGGCCGACTACGCGAAGCAGGGCACATGGTCCAACAAGGCACTCAAGGAAGGCCAGAAGGTCGCGGCGCTCCGCGGCGCGGAGATCAACGTCTCCTGCGACTGCGCGAAGGACATCCCGACTCGCATGCCCAAGGCGGACGAGTGGAAGTGGTCCGAGGGCTCGGCCTACTACCACCTCTGCTCCAACGAGACGATTGCGGGCGCTGAGCTCAAGGAGTTCCCGAAGGTGGGCGGTCCGCTCATCTGCGACATGTCGTCCGACATCCTCAGCTGCGAGCGCGACTACAACAAGTTCGACATGTTCTACGCGGGCGCGCAGAAGAACCTCGGCCCGTCCGGCATGGCGGTCGTCGCGATCAAGAAGGAGCTCGCCGAGAAGGGCAGCGCCGACATCCCGACGATGCTGCAGTACCGCACGTACGTCGACGAGAACTCGCTCTTCAACACGCCTCCGACGTGGGGAATCTACATCTTCGGCGAGACGATGAAGTGGGTCAAGAAGATGGGCAAGGAGAACCTCTTCAAGCTCAACGCCGAGAAGGCGGGCAAGATCTACAACGTGATCGACTCCAGCGACTTCTGGACCGGCACGGCGCTCAAGGAGTTCCGCTCCAACATGAACGTCACGTGGCGCATCAAGGGCGGCGACGAGGCTCTCGAGAAGAAGTTCATCGACGAGGCGAAGGCGCTCGGCATGAGTTCGCTCAAGGGGCACCGCTCCGTCGGAGGGCTTCGCGCGTCGATCTACAACGCGTTCCCGATGGAGGGCGTCGACGCTCTCGTGTCCTTCATGAAGGACTTCGAGAAGAAGAACGGCTGATGCACAGGGCCGTCCGCATTGCGCAGGCAAGGGGGTTGGCCGTCATCTGCTGACGACGGCCGACCCTCTCCGTTTTTGGTATAATATTCAGATACATCTGCACTACAAGGCAACAACAGACCCCAAAGGAAACACGATGAACATTGCGATTGCTTCAGACCACGGCGGATTCGAGCTCAAGTCCGTCCTAGCCAACGCCCTTTCGGAAGGGTACAAGATCCTCGACAAGGGACCGGCCGACAAGGCGAGCTGCGACTATCCCGACTACGCGATCGCGGTCGCGAAGTCCGTCGCTTCCGGCGAGGCCGACTTCGGCATTCTCGTCTGCCGCAGCGGAATCGGCATGTCGATGGTCGCGAACCGCTTCCAGAACGTCCGCGCGGCCATCTGCGCGACGACCGACGCCGCGACGGTGACGCGCCAGCACAACGGAGCGAACGTCCTCTGCCTCGGCGCGGACGTCGTTTCGCCGAACTACGCGGTCGAAATCGCGAAGGCCTTCCTCTCCACGCCCGTCGACGAAAGCGAGCGCCATGCGCGTCGCCGCTGGAAGCTCGAGCGCGCGGAGCGCCTTTCGGACTGCTCCGGGCTCATGCACGACGACCCCGAGGTCTTCGCGGCGATCGAGGCGCAGACGAAGCAGGAGGACGCGGAGATCAACCTCATCGCGTCCGAGAACACCTCTTCCCGCGCGTGCCGCGAGGCGGCCGGCTCGGTGCTGATGAACAAGTACGCCGAGGGCTATCCGGGCAAGCGCTGGTACTCGGGCTGCCTTCCCGTCGACGCGGCGGAGGAGCTCGCTAGGAAGCGCGCGTGCGCGCTCTTCGGCGCGGACCACGCGAACGTGCAGCCGCACTGCGGCAGCGCGGCGAACATGGCCGTCTACTTCGCGACGATCAAGCCGGGCGACACGATCATGTCCATGTCGCTTGACCAGGGCGGACACCTCTCGCACGGCTCGTCCGTCAACTTCTCCGGCAAGATCTACAACATCGTCCCCTACACGGTCAACCCCGAGACGGAGATGCTTGACTACGACGCGCTCGAGAAGCAGGCCCTCGAGGTGAAGCCGAAGATCCTGCTCACCGGCGCCTCCGCGTATCCGCGCACGATCGACTTCAAGCGCGTCCGCGAGATCTGCGACAAGGTCGGCTGCATCATGATGGTCGACATGGCGCACATCGCCGGACTCGTCGCGGGCGGGGCGCATCCCTCGCCGGTTCCCTACGCGGACTTCGTGACGACCACGACGCACAAGACGCTTGGCGGTCCGCGCGGCGGCATGGTGCTCTGCAAGGAGAAGTGGGCGAAGGCGCTCGACTCTGCGGTGTTCCCCGGAATGCAGGGCGGCCCGCTCGAGAACATCATCGCCGCGAAGGCGGTCGTGTTCCGCGAGTGGATGAGCGAAGCGAAGAAGGGCTACGCGCAGCAGGTCGTCAAGAACTGCCAGGTCATGTGCAAGACGGTCCAGGACCGCGGCTACCGCATCGTGTCCGGCGGAACGGACAACCACCTCTTCCTCGTCGACGTCAAGAAGTCGAAGGGCATCACCGGCAAGGAGGCCGCGGCCGCTCTCGACGCCGCCGGAATCATCGTCAACAAGAACACGATTCCGTATGACACGGAGTCCCCGTTCAAGACCTCCGGAATCCGCGTCGGCACCGCCTCTGCGACCACGCGCGGAATGAAGGAGCCCGAGATGATCAAGATCGGAACGTGGATCGCCGACGTTCTCGACAACATCGCAGACACCTCCGTGCAGGAGCGCGTCAAGCGCGAAGCGGCGGCTCTCGTCGCCAACTTCCCCGTGCCGTGATGGAAAAGGTCGCGGTAGTCGGAGTCGTTGGCCGCACGAACGCCGGCAAGTCCACGCTCGTGAACGCGCTCGTCGGGGAGAAGGTCTCGATCGTCTCCCCGGTCGAGCAGACCACGCGCAACACGGTCCGCGGAATCGTCTCCGACCCGCGCGGACAGCTCGTTCTTCTCGACACTCCCGGACTCCACAAGGCCGTCGGAACCCTCGGCACGCTCCTCAACCGCATGGCGCGCAGGAGCGCCGCGGGGACGGATGTCACGTGCGTTGTCTTCGACGCGGCTCAGGAGCCGCAGCTCGAAGACATCGGCTGGATGCAGCGCATCGCGAAGGAAAAGCCCGAGAAGGTCGTTTTCGTCCTCAACAAGGCCGACAAGTCTCCGTTCTTCGAGACTATGTTCCGCGACGCCTGGAAGGAGGCCATCGAGTCGGCGGCGTCGGCAGAAGCCGACCGCTCCGATACGGACGGTTCCGTTTCCTGCTCGCCGGTCTGGGTGAAGTCGATCTCGACGACAGAGGGCGGCGCGAAGTCGGTTCTCGACGCGCTCTTCGACTTCGCCGAAGAGGGCGAGAAGCTTTTCGACGACGACATCGTGACGGACTATCCGCGCAAGCTCGCGATCGCCGACACGATCCGCGAGAAGTTCCTCTCGCGCCTCCATCAAGAGCTTCCGCACGAGCTCGGGATAATTGTCCGCAAGCTCGTCGACGAAGGCTCGCGCTGGTGCGTCGAGGCCGAGGTGCTCGTGAACCGTCCGTCCCAGAAGCCTATCGTGATCGGCAAGGCGGCATCCGTCATCAAGAATGTCCGCAAGGCCGCCGAAAAGGAACTCAAGGAGATATTCGGACTCAAGGTCGAGCTCGAGCTCTGGGTGAAGGTTGAGCCTAACTGGATGAAGAACCAGAAGCTCCTCGCAGAAATGGGATATCTGGGTGGACTGGTGTAGTTGGAAGTTAAAAGTTTGATGTTTGAAGTTTGAAGTTTGAAGTTGGAAGTTAAAAGTTTAAAGTTGATGGTTGGAAGTTGAATAACGGGAAGGACATAAAGAGGATTGCCTTTATTGCGTTCGCCGTCGCGTTCGGGACGGCGCTCTTGGCGCATGCAGACGAGATCGACGTCGCGCGAGAGGCGCTTCGCGACGGACTTTGGGAAGTCGCTCGCAACCATGCGTCGCGTGCGGGAATCGGAAAGCTCGAGTCGCGTGCCGTGATTGTCGAAAGCTATGCCAGGGAGGGGAAGTGGAAGGAGCTTCTCGACGCGATGGCCTCATGGGACGAGTCGAACGAGGATGTTCTTGTCTACTACCGCGCGCTCGCCCTGCTTGAAACAGGAAAGGCCGCGCAGGCCGGATATCTAGTGCAGGGGCGTAAGTTCTCCGACGCGCGATATGAGCTGCTTGCCACGCGCCTTAAGGCGCGCGTCGCACTTGCGGAGGGCGGGGCCTCGGAGGCGCTAAAGGTCGTTAAGTCGGCGGACGAAGGAATCGCCGACGAGGATTCTGCCCTGTTCGCGGCGGGACTCATGTTTGCCACCGGCGATTTCTCCGCTGCGACAAACATATGGCGCGAGGTCGCCTCGCGCGGGACGAACGCAAGCGAAAAGGCTTTCACCGTCGCGTCCGTGAACCTCGGCGACGCGAAGCTCGTAAAGGAAGCCTACGACAGGGCTGTTTCAGCGGAGATGAAGCGCCTCGCCGGCTACGCGCACGGCAAGTCGCTCCTCAAGGACGGGGCGACGCTCGAGGAAGGCGTGGCGCTCGTGCGTTCCCTCGTCAGGGACGCGCCGGACGCGCCCGGCGCGCGCGACGGACTCGCCGCTGTCGCCGCCGCGTACCGCGAGCACAAACTCGCGAAGGAATCCGTGGCGGTTTACAAGGAGATGTTCGAGACGTGGCCCGATGCCGTAAAGTCGTTCGACCTGCAGGATGGCCTGGGACGTTCGCTTGGCGAGCTGAAGCGCTACGACGAGGCGATCGAGGCGTTCGAGCGTGCCGAGGAGTGCGCGTCGGACGACGAAGACCGGGCGATGGCGATGGTCGAGCAGGGCAACATGCTGGGCGCCGCGGGGAAGGAGGACGCAAAGCTCGCGAAACTGCGCAGCGTCCTTTCCAAATATCCCGCGACGGCGGCCGCGGCTAGCATCAAGGACACCGTCCGGCTCAGCGATCTTGAGGACCGCGGACGGAGCCTCTACGGCGAATACCACTTTGCCGAGGCGCAGGAGATATTCCGCGAGGTCGCCGAGAAGGATGCGTCGAAGAAGCCGCTCATGGAGTATCTCGAGGTGATGTGCCTTTACGGACAGGGACTCGACGACGAAGCGGAGAAGCGCGCGGGTGAGATTGCGGCGAATTCCACGGACGTCGCCATGCGTGCGCGCGCGACGCTCTGGCTCGCGAAGCTCTCGTACAACCGCGGGGCATGGGCCGACGCGCGCAAGCGCTTCGCCGACTACGCCGAGATGGCGCCCAAGGCGGACGACGCCCCGGACGCGCTCGTGTGGTCCGCCCGCGCCGCCTTCGCCGAGAGCGACTTCAGCGCGGCGATACAGGTGGTGACGAAGCTTGCGGAGGCGTATCCCGACTCGCCGGCGCGCTTCAGGGGATTCCTCGTGCAGGGCGAGTCGCTAATCGAGCTCGCGCGCTTCGACGAGGCGGTTCTCGTGCTTGAGCGCGCCGCGCTTGCGGAGGGGACGGATCCGGCGGACCGGCTCCGCGCGAAGCTGCTCGGCGCCGACGCGCTCTTCGCGATGGGCGCGGACAATCCGCAGCGCTACCAGGAGGCGCTCGAGGCGTACAGGAGCGTGAACATGGGCGAGTCGCTCGATCCGAGCCGGAGGCTCTGCGTCGCATACAAGATCGCAAAGACGCTTGAGAAGATGAAGCGCACGGAGGAGGCGTCCGACCGCTACTACACGGACGTCGTCATCGCGTACCGCAACGGACGCTCGAAAGGCGTCAGGTACGACGACGAGGCGCGCGCGTCCTTCTCCCGCGCGGCGTTCCGGCTTGCGGACGACTTCGAGGCGCGCGGACGCGACTACCAGGCTATACATGTCCTAGAGCTGGTCGTTGCGAGCGACGTCCCGGCCGCGGCCGAGGCCGAGAAGAGGATTGGCAGGATAAGGCGGAAAGGAAACTTCCTATGACATTTGCAGGCGGACCGGTTTCGATAGTCCTCGCCGTGATGGCGGTTGCGGCGGTGGTTATATTCTTCGAGCGCTTCTTCGAGCTGAGGCGCGCGCAGGTCGACTGGCAGTATTTCGTCGACGGAGTGCTGAACGTCCTTGAGCGCGGCAACGTTGACGAGGCGCTTGCGAACTGCGAGGAGGAGGCCGTTCCCGTCGCGAGCGTGGTCGCGGCCGCGATACGCCACCGCGACGCGAGCGCGCGCGTCCTTAAGGAGTCCGTCGATTCGCAGGGCCGCGCCGAGATCGGACGTCTCAACCGTCGTCTCGCGGCGCTCGCGATCATCGGGCAGATTTCCCCGCTCCTCGGACTCCTCGGCACGGTGATCGGCTTCATCCGCACCGTGATGCTCGTCAACTCGCAGCCGCTCGTCTCCCGCGCGGACCTCCTCGGCGCGTCGATGGACGCGCTCGTGTCGGCCGCCCTCGGACTCGTCGTCGCGATTCCCGTCGTCGTAATGTACGGCTCGCTCTGCGTGCGGCTCGACCGCATATCCACGGACCTTGAGGCGGCGGCGAGCCATGTCGTCGGATACTTTGCGGCGCGCAAGGAGAAGGAGCGCAAATGAGCCAGTGGAACTGGAAGCCCGAGAGGACGCAGGGCGTCTGGCGCACAGGTCCCGCCTGGCTGCGTCCGTTCCTCGCCGCAGTGCCCTGGATAACCGTCCTTCTTCTCGTCCTCATGTTCCACATCGTAGGCGGCACCTTCACTTCCGCCGAGGGCGTTCTCATCGATCTTCCCGATTCCGCCGAGCTCCGCGACGGAGAGGCGGCGGCGCTTGTGGCGCTCGTCATGTCGATGCCGAGGGAGACGCTGGTGTTCTTCGACGACGGACGCTACGCGATCGGCGACGACGTGTCCGCCTCCGCCTTCGGCGCGCATCTCGAGGAGAGGGCGGCGAAGACGGAGCGCAAGACTCTGCTGGTGCTTGCGGACAGGCGGGTGGAGTCTGGTGAGCTCATGAAGCTCGCCGGCATCGCGCGTAGCAGCGGGATGGAGCGCATTCTCTTCGCGGAGAAGAGGGCGAGAAAGGTTGAGGAATGACGAATGTGCACGCCAGGCCGATGCGCAGCCTCCGCCACGAGGTGTTCGCCCTCGCGCTGATGGCGTCCGTTCCCGTTGCGCTTGCACTCGTCTTCCCGTACGAGGCGGTGTCGTTTCGTCCCTCCGAGGGCTCCGGCGCGCCGCGCGCCGTGTGCGCGTTCGTGACGCTTGGCGAGGACGAGGAGCGCGCGGCGCTCGCTGCGGCCCGCACGGCGTGGCAGGTCGACTCGAAGAGCGTCACGGGGCTCAGGCTCGACCTTTCCGCGGGCGACCTGCCGCCGTCCCCGTCCAGCAAGGTGGCGGTTCGGCGCCGCGAGCGCGGCACATCCGCCGCGCCGGCAGAGTTCGTGCCTGCCATGCTTCCCCCGACCTTCGCCGCGCCTGCGCCTGCCGCGATCGGCGCGGAGGGCGACGCGGCGCCCGAGAAGGCTCCGGCGTTTTCGCGAGACGATCTTCTTAAAATCGACTGAAAGGAAAAGACACAATGACGCAAAAACAGGTTCTCAAGGCGTTCAAGGACACGGGCGCTCTCCTCGAGGGGCATTTCGAGCTCCGCTCGAAGCTCCACTCCAACCGCTACTTCCAGTGCGCGAACGTACTCAGGTTCCCGCGCGTCGCGGAGAAGCTCTGCCGCGCGGTGACGCGCGAGGCGGTGAAGAGCGGGAAGCTCGGAAAGAAGATCGACGGCGTCATATCGCCTGCGGTCGGCGGAATCCTCGTCGGACACGAGGTCGCGCGCGAACTGAATGTCAAGTGCATCTTCGCGGAGAAGGTCCAGGGCGAGGGAGTCGACGCGACCGGCAAGCCCAACACCGTTCTCGCGCTGCGCCGCTTCTCGATCAAGAAGGGCGAGCGCTATGTCGTCGCGGAAGACGTCGTGACGAAGGGCGGACGCGTCCAGGAGACGATTGACCTTGTGAAGGCCGCGGGCGGAAAGGTCGCGGGCGTTGTGCTGCTCGTCGACCGCTCGGGCGGCAAGGTGAAGTTCGGACGCATCCCGATGTTCTCGCTCATGCAGATGACGCCTGAGACCTGGACGGCGGAGGAGTGCCCGATGTGCAAGGCGGGCTCGAAGCCCGTCCATCCCGGCTCGTGACCGGAGGAGGGGGATAATTGGACTCGAACGGCGAATTCCTGGTCTTTGACCACGTAACCAAGCGCTTCGGCGCGCTCACGGCTGTCAACGACGTCTCGTTCTCCGTGGGGAAGGGAGAGTTCTTCTCGCTGCTCGGTCCGTCGGGCTGCGGAAAGACCACGCTCCTCAGGATGCTCGGCGGCTTCGAGCGTCCGGACTCCGGACGCATCTACCTTGAGGGCAAGGACATCACGGATCTCGCGCCGAACCAGCGCCGCGTCCACACCGTCTTCCAGAACTACGCGCTCTTCCCGACGATGACGATCTGGGACAACATCGCGTTTTCGCTCAGGCTCGCGAAGAAGCCGAAGGCGGAGATCGAGGAGCGCGTCGACGCGATGCTCGCGATGATCCAGATGAGCGAGCACGCGTGGAAGTATCCGAACCAGCTCTCTGGCGGACAGAAGCAGCGCGTCGCGATTGCGCGCGCTCTCGTTGACCGTCCGCAGGTGCTGCTCCTCGACGAGCCGCTCGCGGCGCTCGACCTGAAGCTGCGCCAGCACATGCTGCTCGAGCTCGACACGATACACGACCAGGTCGGCATCACGTTCCTGTACGTCACGCACGACCAGGGCGAGGCGATGTCGCTCTCCGACCGCATCGCCGTCATCAACAAGGGCAAGGTCGAGCAGCTCGACGGTCCGGCGAAGATCTACGAGGCGCCGGCGACGCGCTTCGTCGCGTCCTTCATCGGCGACACGAACTTCTTCTCCGGCGAGATCGTCTCTACGGAAGGCGACTACTGCACGATCGAGGGCGAGGGATTCCCCGCGATACGCGCGTACAACGACAAGCAGCTCAAGGTCGGGCAGAAGGTCGACCTCTCCGTCCGCCCCGAGAAGATACGCGTCACGCTCCAGCCGCCGCCGCCCGAGAAGGGCGCGTCGATAAACGTCTATCCGTCGACCGTTCAGGACATCGTCTACCAGGGCGTCTACACGAAGTACTGGATCAAGAGCGGAGACCAGCGCGTCGCCGCGCTCAAGCCGCACTCGCGCTTCCTCCTCGACCAGGAGCCCATAACCTGGAACGACGAGGTGTTCGTCTGGTGGCATCCCGACGACGGATACATGGTCGAGGCGCAGTGACTGCGGACGGAGGGGCGAAATGAACGATAACAAGCGAACCCGCTTCCCGAACCGCGCCGAATGGCTCGTGACCGCGCCGTCGTTCCTGTGGCTGGCGCTGTTCTTCGCGGTGCCGGCGGTGATCGTGCTGGCGTTCACTTTCCACGGGCACGACGCGTCCGGCGGAGTCGGCGAATGGTCGCTCTCCACGTGGCGCGAGCTAGTGGATCCGGACTATCCGGCGATCGTCTGGAACACGCTGAGGATTTCCTTCGAGGTGACGCTCTGGTCGATCGTCCTCGCCGTGCCGTGCGCATACGCCATTGCGCGGATGAGCCCGAAGTGGCGCTCTATCGTCGCCGGGTCGATAATGCTTCCGTTCTGGACGAGCTTCGTCGTGCGCGTGTTCGCGTGGAAGACGATGCTGCATCCGGACGGATGGCTCCAGGCGTGCTACCTCGTGTTCCTGCGCGTGAGGGAGTGGCTGTTCGGATGGCTCCCCGCGTTTCTGCAGAAGGCGCTCGTCCTTCTCGGCGTCGCGTCGTCCGGTCCGGTCGACCCCGCGACCTCGACGATACTCGACTCCGAGGCGGCAGTCGTCCTCGTGTCGGTATACACGTTCCTTCCGTTCGCGATCATGCCGATCTACACGGCAGCCGAGAAATTCGACTTCTCCCTCCTCGAGGCGGCGCGCGACCTCGGCGCGAAGAACTTCTACGCCTTCAGGAAGATTTTCATCCCGGGCATCCGGCAGGGACTCGTCTCGGCCGTGCTGATGGTCTTCATCCCGGCCATCGGGTCCTATGTCATTCCGCAGATGCTCGGCGGAACGGACTGCGTCCTCATCGGAAACAAGATCTTCATGCGCGCGATCCAGAACCGCAACATCCCGCATGCGTCCGCGCTCGCGACGCTTATGGCGGTGAGCGTGCTCATTCCGATCGGACTTTCCATGTGGTGGAAGAAGCGCCAGGACAGCCGCGACAGGCGCAGACTCGAGGAGCAGACCGCCAGGCTCATGACCTCGTCGATGGAAGGAGGCGTGCAGTGAAGCGCTCCATGTTCTCCGTCTTCGTCCTCTCGGCGGTGCTTGCGTTCCTGTACGTGCCGATCATCCTCGTAGTCGCCTACGGATTCGTCCCCAACGGAATCGCGATGACGTTCTTCGCGTCCGACGGATCCTTCCTCGGCTTCACCGGCAAGTGGTACGGCTACATCTTCGGCGGACACCACGCCGTGAGGGCTCTTCTCGAGAGCTTCTGGCTGTCGCTAATCGTCGCCGGAATCTCCACGCTCGTCTCGTGCGTGCTCGGCACGACCTCCGCGCTCGCGCTCCACAAGTGGCGCGGAAGGCTCCAGTCGATACACCACGCGCTCGTGTACACTCCGCTCATCATGCCTGACATCCTCATCGGCATCTCGCTTCTCATGCTCTTCGTGGCGTGCGGCGTCGAGTGCGGATTCTGGACGATCCTCATCGCGCACGTGACGTTCTGCGTCTCTTACGTGACGATGACGGTGCTGGCGCGGCTTGCGGACTTCGACGACCGCATAACGGAGGCGGCGTACGATCTCGGCGCCGGGCCGTGGTACGCGTTCTTCCACGTGCAGCTGCCGATACTGCTGCCGGGCATAGTCGCAGGCGGACTCCTCGCGTTCACGCTCTCCATCGACGACGTCGTCATCACGTCGTTCGTCAACGGCGCGGGCACGAACACGTTCCCGACGTACGTCTCGTCGATGACGAAGCACTCGCGCAACCTACCGTCCGTCTTCGCGCTCTCTACGCTGATGCTCATCTTCACCTGCGTCCTTGTCGGACTCTCGAAGCTCATCACCGGCCGCACGCAGTCGAAGCGAAAGTAGAGCTCTTCGACTTTCAACTTTCAACTTTTAACCTTCAACTTTCCTATGCACGCCAGTCTTTCCGATATCGTTGC
Organism: Kiritimatiellia bacterium; assembly: GCA_016284515.1. GTDB lineage: Bacteria > Verrucomicrobiota > Kiritimatiellia > RFP12 > UBA1067 > UBA1067. The sequence continues at coordinate 16,763 of JAEEOY010000103.1, forward strand.
GGACGTTGCCGCAAATTCAATAGAGGCGCGCGCTTCGCGCGTTGAGGTTTCCGTCGTCGAGGAGAACGGCGTCATCACGCTGTCCGTCAAGGACAACGGGAAGGGGATGGACGAGGCGACGAAGGCGCGGGCGTTCAATCCGTTCTACACCGAGCCCGGCAAGCACGACAAGCGCAAGATCGGCATGGGGCTTCCGTTCGTGAAGCAGACGTGCGACGCGTGCGGCGGAACGGTCACGCTCGAAAGCGAGAAGGGCGTCGGCACGACGCTCGTGTGCACGTTCCAGGCGGACAACATCGACCTGCCGCCCATGGGCAACCTCGCCGCTGCCGCGCTTTCGCTCTTCACCTTCGACGGAGACTTCGAGCTCGTGTTCCGCCACAGGAAGGGCGGCGAGGAGTACGAGATATCGCGTTCGGAGCTTAAGGAGGCCGTCGGCGGATTCGACTCCGTCGAGGGACTGTCCCTCTCGCGCGAATTCCTCGAAAGCCAGGAGTCGTCGCTTTTGGTATAATATACGCCAGTGGACTCCGAAAAAGAAGGGGCAAAATGAACTACTGGCAAATGACATGCGACTTGCTCGGCGGACTAGGTGTGTCCGTGCAGATATTCGCGTATACGCTTCTCCTAGCGCTGCCTTTCGGCTTCGTCGTCGCGCTCGGCAGGATGTCGCGCAATGTAGTTGTATCCGGCTTCTTCCGCATCCTGATTTCCGTCGTGCGCGGCACGCCGCTGATGCTGCAGATCATGTTCGTCTACTTCGCGCCGTACATGCTCTTCGGGATGCCGCTTGCGAAGTATCCGCGCCTTCTTGCGACGGTCCTCGCGTTTTCGCTAAACTACGCCGCCTACTTCGCCGAGATATACCGCGGCGGGATACTCTCCATAGACCGCGGGCAGCACGAGGCGGCGAAGGCGCTCGGCATGTCTACGGCGCAGACGTTCTTCCGCATAACCCTGCCGCAGACGATCAAGCGCGTGATTCCGGCGATCGGCAACGAGGTCATCACGCTCGTGAAGGACACGTCCCTCGCCTTCACCATCGCCGTGACGGAGATGTTCACGATCGCCAAGCAGCTGTCGAGCTCCAACACGACAATGACGCCGTTGATCGCTGCGGGCGTCTTCTACTACGTCTTCAACTTCATCGTGGCCTGGACCATGGAGCGCATCGAGAAGCACTATTCCTACTACAACTAAACTCCACTGTCCATCATTCATCATTCATCATTCATAATTCATAATTTCCCATGGGTCCTCTCCTCATAATCCTCTGCACGGTTATCTGGGGGACTGCGTTTCTCTTTCAGAAGACGGGAGCCGAGCATTACGGTCCGTTCACCCTGACCTGCTACAGAAACATCCTCGCCGGATTTTTCCTTCTGGCGGTCGTACTCGTGAGGGACAGGTTCATGTCCGTCGCGCGGAACGCGCGCAGCGAGTACCTCGGAGGAGCGGCGAGCGGAGTGGTGCTTTTTGCCGCGATGTCGGCGCAACAGCTCGGGATCGAGCACACGACGCCCGGCGTATCGGCGTTCCTCACGGCGAACTACATCCTGCTCGTTCCGATTCTTTCCTGGGTCGTCGGACGCGGCAGACCCGCCGCGCTTGTCTGGATAGGCGTTGTGCTTGCCCTTGCCGGGACCTATCTCATAAGCGTCGGCGGTTCGGAGCTCGGGCTTGGGCGCGGCGAGCTGTGGACGCTGCTATGCGCCGTCCTTTTCGCGGCGCAGATCATGGTCGTCGACCGTTTTGCGCCCGGCTGCGACGTCATCAGGTTCTCGATGGTGCAGACGTTCGTCGCCGGAATCTGCGCCGCGCCGTTCGTTCTGCTTCCATCCGAGGCGTCGCGCCTTACGTTCGAGCACTTCCGCGCCGGATGGTTCTCGCTTTTCTACGTCGCCATCATGTCCAGCGGAATCGCCTACACCATGCAGAACCTCGGACAGGCGCGCACCAATGCGTCCGTTGCCGCGGTTCTCATGAGCTTCGAGTCGGTCGTGGGGGCGGTCAGCGGGTGGCTCGCGCTCGGCGACGCCTTTTCGCCCGCCCAGATCGCGGGCTGCGCGCTTGTCTTCTCCGCCGTCATCCTCGCGCAGTTTTCCCGTTCCCCGCGTACAACACCTAATTAAGGCGGCAGCGCATTTGCTTTCGCTGCGTGGAGTTTCGGAGTCCTGGAGTTATGCCCAGGGGGTTCCGTCCGCGGGTTGTCGGGGCGGCAGTACCGGCGAAAATTGGGCCCGGTGAGGTCCGAGCTCAAGCGCGAAGCGGCGAAATATGATATAATTACGCCTATCGAAGACTCGAAAGGAAAATTTCAATGAGAGACCTCTTTATTGTTGGCGCGGGCGGATTCGGCCGCGAGGCGATCTGGACCGTCGAGCGCATCAACGCGCTTTCGCAGCAGCCGCAGTGGAACATCATCGGCTATGCCGACGACGACCCCAAGTGGAAGAAGGGCGACAACTTCGAGGGATTCCCGATTCTCGGCACGCTCGAGGAGGCCTCGCGCGACTATCCGGGCGCGTCCGTCTTCATCGCGGTCGGCAAGAACACCAAGCGCGCTGACATCGCGAAGCGCCTGCGCGGGCACGACTTCCCGGCGATCATAGACCCCAAGGCCCAGATTTCGCCGACGACGGACTTCCTCGAGGGCGCGTTCATCGCGGCCGGCGCGGTGGTGCAGGTCGGCGCGGAACTCGGCCGCTTCGTGATCGCCGGCGCGAACAGCGTCGTTGGTCACGATGCCAAGGTCGGCGACTTCGTCAACATGGGCCCCGGCACGGTGATCGCCTCGGGAGTCAAGGTCGGCGACCGCGTATCGTTCTTCGCCAACGCGTCCACGATGTCGTGGATCACCATCGGCGAGGATTCGGTCATAAGTTGCGGGACCGGGGTCAAGGCGGACCTTCCGCCCGGCTCGAACATCTGAGGCGGCACGTAGCGCGATGCTGAAGAAGGCGCTTTACAACCTGCTGTTCGCTGTCGTCTATCCGTTCCTTCTGCCTGGCTTCCTTGTCCGCATGCTTCGCCGCGGCGGATATGCCGCGCGGATGGGCGACCGCTTTGCGCTGTATCCGGAGGAGATACTGGCCAAGTTCAGGTCGGCGGACGGATTCGTCTGGATACACGCCGTCTCCGTAGGCGAGGTTCAGGTCGCGGGACAGCTCATGCGCGAATGGCGCAAGGCCGATCCGTCCGTCAGGTTCTGCTTCTCCACGACGAGCTCGACCGGATGGAAGACGGCGGAGAGGGAAGTCTCGGAGAGCGACGTCCTTGTGTACAATCCGCTGGACTTCCCCAACTTCGTGAAGAGCGCGCTCAAGACGGTCCGTCCGCGCGCGATCGTCCTCACCGAGAGCGAGATCTGGCCGAACTTCATCTGGACCGCGCGGAAGATGCGCATCCCGGTGTTTCTCGTGAACGCGCGCGTCAGCGACCGCAGCGCGCCGCGCTACAAGGCCGGGCGCTGGTTCTTCGGCGACGTTTTGTCGTCCTTCACGCGCATCTTCGCGCAGTCCGACCTCGACGCGTCGCGCCTCGAGGCGGCCGGCGCGCCGAAGGAGATCGTCGATGTCACCGGAAGCTTCAAGTTCGACGTCGCTCACCGCAACGAGGCTAAGGAGCGCGAGCTTCGCGAATGGATAGGCCCCGGACGGATACTCCTCGGCGGCTCCACGTGGCCGGGCGAGGACAAGGTGCTGCTCGACATATATTCAAGGCTCGCGGACATCAAGCTCGTAATCGCGCCGCGGCACTTCGAGAAGGCCGACGCCGTCGAGGCGAACATCCGCGCGGCAGGCTTCGAATGCATCAGAAGGAGCAGGGGCGACAGGGGTGAGGGCGTCTATCTCGCCGACACCACCGGAGAGTTGATGGGCCTCTACGGAATCTCCGACGCCGTTTTCGTCGGCAAGTCCCTCTGCGCGCACGGGAGCCAGAATATGATCGAGCCTTGTCTTTGCGGGAAACCGACCGCAGTCGGACCCTACACCGAGAATTTCCGTCCGGTGATGAGCGACCTCCTCGCCGCTGACGCGATAGCGCAGGTCAAGGACGAGAAGGAGCTCGGCGAGTTCTTTGGCCGCGTGCTGAAGGACGACGGCGGACTCGGCGCGCGCGCCGCGGCGGCTGTCGAGAGGCGGCGCGGCGTGGTGCCGAAGTGCGTCGCGGCGATACGCGCGGCGCTCGCGTGCCTCGCCATCGCGCTTTTCGTCGCGGGCTGCGGAAAGGACTCCGCAGAGGAGGGGGCCAAGCCTGCCGAGGAGCCGGAGGAGCGCACGTACCGTCCGGTGAAGATCGCCGCCGCGTGCTTCGCCGCGATCGAAAAGCCGGCCGCGGCGAAGACTCTTCTCGCGGACGAGAAGGCCGAGGATTTCCGCCAGTTCCTGACTCCGTTTGGCTTTGCCTGCGTCTCGAACGTGGAGTCTTCTGCGGAATCGCGCTACGACATGGTTTTTCTTGCCGGACGCGTCGGCGCGGAGGCTCTGCGCTCCGCGTACTCGAAGGTCGGCGAGAGCGGCGTCCTGGTGTGGCGGCTTGACGTTAAGGACATGCCGGCCGCGGCGTTCAAGGAATGCGTCGAGGCCTTCCCGTGCCCCGATGCGCATCTGTGGATGCAGAGCGTCGACGAGTGGACGATTGTCGGACGTCGCACGCCGAGGAAGATAAGGATGGACGCGATGATGGACGTCTTCGCGCGGGAGGAGGCGTTCGAAGTGCTTGCGGAGGCGAAGGCGACGGCGCTTTCGGATGTCTTCGCGAGCTATGTCGGAAAGCTCTCCGACACGGCGGACGCGTTCAAGGCCGGCGACCTTTCCGTGAATGTCCGTCCCGAGTTCTTCGTGACGAAGGACATCCCGGCCCTCGACTGGGTTTCTCGCGGCGACGTCGATGAAGACATATACCGCGACACGCTTGCCGAGATTCGGTCCATGCAGGTCGTGCGAAGGCTCGTGATACAGGGAGACCTGACCGCTGCGAAGGGCGGGGACGAAAACGCCGACGCGGCGACGGAGATGTGGTCGCGTGCGTTCAAGCGCAATCCGCGCGATCCCATGATCCTCGACCGTCTAGACCGCCTCGCGCGCAACGCGGGGTCGCTCCTGCGCATAGGCAACGTCGCCGCAGCGGCGAAGTGCTACGAGACGATGGTCGTGATAAACCCGTCGGACGCCTCCGCCGTGTTCAACTACGGAATATGCCTCCGTCGCCTCGGCAAGAAGGAGATGTCCAACCAGGTTCTGGAAAGGGCGAGGGAGCTCAGGAAATGAAGTTCTCCCTCGAACTGCTCTACACTGCCTCCGCGCTCGGACGCGGCAATGCCGAGACGCTTGCGAACCTTCTTGAGGGCAGAGCGCCCGGAATGGCGGAGATATCGGGCGACATACCGGGACGATCCGTCTGGTTTGGCGGCGTCCCCGGAGAGCTCGAGCCCGTCGGTGAAGGGAATCTCGACATCCGATCCAACAGGCTTCTCAAGCTCGCCGTCGACGGTGCGCGCGGCGCATTTGCCGCGCTCGTCGGGAAGTACGGATCGGACCGCATAGGCATTGTTCTCGGCGCGAGCAACACGGGCGTGGACGAGGCGGAGCGCTTTGTCGACCACTGGCTGGATTCGGGCGAGAAGCCTGCGGAGTTCGACTTCGCTGCGCTCGAGCTGGGTACGCCTTCCGCTTATCTAAAGAAGGTTCTCGGCATCGGCGGGCCTGCCTATGTCATCTCGACCGCGTGCTCTAGTTCGGCGAAGGCATTCGCGTCCGCGCGCCGCCTCGTCGAGCGCGGCATATGCGACGCGGTGATCACCGGTGGCGTCGACGGACGTTGCCGTTTCGCGATGAACGGCTTTCATGCTCTAGGCGCGCTCAGCGAAGGGCGGTGCCGTCCGCTCGCGCCAGACCGCGACGGAATCAACCTCGGCGAGGGAGTCGCGCTCTTCGTGCTCGAGAAAGAGCGCGAGGGGGCGGACGTCTATCTCGCCGGTGCTGGCGAGAGCTCGGACGCCTACCACGCGACGGCGCCTGATCCGGAGGGCCTCGGCGCGGAGGCGTCCATGCGCGCAGCAATCGCGGACGCCGGGCTTGAGCCTTCGGACATCGACTATGTGAACCTGCACGGAACGGGAACGCGCGCCAACGACGAGATGGAGATGAAGGCGGTTGGACGCGTCTTCGCCGACGCGGCGAATGCGCCGCGCTGCGAGTCGACCAAGTCCCTTACCGGACACTGCCTCGGCGCGGCCGGCGCCGTGGAGGCCGCGATCTGCGCTCTTCTCGTGCGTGCGGGGAAGTGCCGCGCCGCTCTTTCAAACAGCTTCGCCTTCGGAGGTTCCAATGCCAGCGTCGTCATATCGGCTTGAAGACGTCCTTCCGCACCGTCCGCCGATGGTGCTTCTGGACGAGATTGTGTCCGTTGACGAGAAGGAGCGCTCGCTCGTCGCGCGCGCGACGATACGCCGCGAATGGTGCGAAAACTGGGCGTCGATAGAGCTGATGGCACAGGCGGCGGCGGCTCTTGCGGGAGTGTTCGACCGCGTGACGGGCTCGACGCGTCCGGCTCGCCCCGGGTTTCTTCTCGGAACGCGCAGGATAAAGATGCACGTCCCCGCGTTCAAGGTCGGCAAGGCGTACGAAGTCACTGCGAAGGACGTCTTCAGCGACGCGGAGTCTGCGAGCTTTGAATGCTCCGTGCGCGACGGCGATGCGGTCGTCGCGGAGGCGGTGCTCAACGCGTACCGTCCGAGCGACGTCTCGGCGTTTATGGCGACGCAGCACGAATCGCCGGAGAAGGGCGAATGAGACTTAAACCCTACATCGACATCGCCAAGCTCGTCTGGCCGCTGGCGCTCGGGATGCTCAACAACGCCGTCCTTCAGTTCGTGGACGGCGTGTTTCTCGCGCGCGAGTCGCTGGAGAGTCTCGAGGCGTCGCTTCCGGCGTCGATGCTCGCGATACTAGTGATGGGGTTCTTCCAGTCCGTAGTCGCTTATTCCGGAACATTCGTCGCGCAGTACCACGGCGCGGGGGACTCGCGCGGCATACGGGCGAGCTACAGGGCGGGGCTCGTCATAACGCTCGCCGCGGGGCTTCTTGCGGTTGCGATAATTCCGCTCGGGCTATGGATCGCCCCGTTCATGTCCGGCAACCCGGCCGTCGTGGAGCGAGCGTCGTCGTACTACGCAATAGTCTCGTTCGGCGCCGTCGCGCTCTGTGGCCAGATGGCGGCGTCCTCCTACTTCACGGGGCGAGGCAAGACGCGACTCGTCTTCTGGGTGAACGTGCTTGGCAACGCGGTGAACATCCTGCTCGATCCGATACTCATCTTCGGGCATTTCGGCTGTCCGCGTCTGGGCATGGCCGGCGCCGCCTACGCGACGGTCGCGTCAATGTTCGTCCAGTGGGGAGTCCTCGCGCGCTTCGCGGAGCGCGATCTGCGCGGGCTCCCCGAGGGCGGCGCGGCGGATGCGCCGCGCCTCTTGCCCCTCGTCGGGAAGGTGCTCCGCTACGGGGTTCCGAGCGGAGCGTACTCGGCGCTCAACATCCTCTCCTTCACGATCTTCGTCTTCGTCACGGGACGCATTGGAGACCTCGAGTTCGCCGTGTCGAACGCTTGCTTCAAGGTCAACTACTTCCTCTTTGCGCCGATGGAGGGGTTCGCGGTCTGCGCTGCGACGCTCGTGGGGCAGGCGCAGGGGCGCGGAGACAGCGCGGCGGCTCATCGCGACGCGATGCGCACGCTGCTCATGGGGCTGTCCCTCGTCGCGCTACTGTCGCTCCTGGCCGTCGTCTTCTGCCGTCCGATACTATCGCTGTTCTCTTCGGAGGAGGCGAGCGCGGAGGCGTTCTACTCCCTGGGCTTCCGGCTGTTCCTCCTCATGGCCGCGTGGCAGGTGTTCGACGCGGCGGACGTCATCGTGTCGGGCGCGCTCAAGGGCGCGGGGGACACGAAGTTCGTGATGTGGTGGATGGTCGCCGCGGCGTTCGGCTTTTGGCTTCCGCTCGTCTGGGCGGTCGCCGAGTGGCACAACACGATGACGGCGCTGTGGTGCACGATGGTCGTGTACGTGGTGTTTATCTGCGCCGGGACGGCCGCAAGGTGGTGGAGCGGAAAATGGAAAAGGATAAAGCTGGTATGAACCTCGAGAAACTGACGCGTCTCTACGACGCATACGTCGACACGTACAGGGACGCGGACGGGAAGCTTTCGTCGATGATGCGCCTCAAGCGCATCCACACCGGTTTCGTCGTCAAGAACGCCGAGGCGATCGCGGACGGCGAGAACTTCGACGCGGCGACGCGCGCGGCTGCGCTCGCGGCGGCGCTGCTGCACGACACCGGACGATACGAGCAGCTGAAGCTGTACAACACGTTCCGCGATTCAGATTCCGTGGACCACGCCGTATTCTCCCACGACATCGTGAAGGAGAAAGGGTGGCTCGTGGAGGTCTGTCCGGACGAGGCGACGCGCGACGCGGTGCTGAAGGCGGTACTGTACCACAACAGGCGCGAGATACCGGACGGACTCGACGCGCTCACCGAGGCGTGCGCGCATACTGTGCGCGACGCGGACAAGCTGGACATCTTCCGCGTGCTTGAGGACCAGGTGGAGAACACCGACTGGCGCACGGACTCGCGCGCGTTCTGGAACCTCAGGACGGACGCCGCGCCGAGTCCGTTAGTGGTGGACTGCATCGCGAAGGGGCTTCCCGTCGACTACCAGGAGATCAAGTCGCTTGCGGACTTCGTGCTCATACAGGTGGGCTGGATGCTCTCGGGGCTCCACTACGCGACGTCGCGGCGCATCTGCCGCGGACGCGGGCACCTGGAGTTCCGCCGCAGGTTCCTCCACGAGCTCACGGACGATCCGTCAGTAGACCGCCTCTGCGACATGGTCCTCGCGGCGGATTAGCCGAAACAGAAAGGTGCGTTGGGTCAGGCGAGCGAGCGCAGCCGCAGCTGGCCGCAGGCCGCGTCCGCATCCTTTCCGCGCGAGCGGCGTAGCATGGTCTGCACGTGGTTCTTCATTAGGACGTCGAGGAACATCAGCATCGTGCGCTCGTCGGGCGTCTTGAAGTCCGGGCGGTGCGAGACGGGAGAGAGCGGGATGAGGTTGACCTTCGCCATCGGCACGCGGCGCACCTGCCGCGCGAGCTCCTCGGCGCATTCGCGCGAGTCGTTGACGCCCTTGATGACGGTGTACTCGAACGTTATGATGCGCTTCGTCGCGCGGGTGTAGTCCGCGCAGGCGGCGAGGAGTTCGTCGATCGGCCATTTGCGGTTGACGGGCATCAGCTGGGAGCGCAGCTCGTCGTTCGGGGCGTGGAGCGAGACGGAGAGCTCGAACTGGATGCCTTCGGCGGCGAGCTTCGCGAAGCCCGGGACGACGCCGCACGTCGACAGCGTTATGTGGCGCGCGCCGAGGTTCGGTCCGCGCCCGGCGTTGATGAGCTTCAGCGCGCGCATGGTCTCGTCGTAGTTCGCGAAGGGCTCGCCCATGCCCATGACGACGATGTTGGTGATTTCGCCGAGGGCGCGTCCGGCCATGTACTCCGCGACGATTTCGTCCGCGGAGAGGGAGCGGACTACTCCGCGCGCGCCAGAGGCGCAGAAGGCGCAGCCCATGGCGCAACCGACCTGGGTGGAGATGCACTGCGTGAAGCGTCCGGTCGCGGGTATTAGGACCGTTTCGACGGCGTTGCCGTCCTCGAATGCGAGGAGGAGCTTCTTTGTTCCGTCTGCGGACTCCGACACGGCCTTCACCTCGGTGCGGGTGATGGGGAACTCGGTCTTCAGCTGTTCGCGGAAGTCCTTCGGGAGGGTCGTCGCCTGGTCCCAGTCGGTGATGTAGTCCCTGTAGAGGGACTGCAGTATCTGGTCCGCCCTGAACGCGCGCATGCCGCGCTCCTTCAGGATCGGCTTCCACTCGTCGGGCAGTATGCTCCATGCCTTCTTCATATTGGACGATATTATACCAAATTGCGGGGGCGCATTGATTTAGGCGCGGAAAAATAGTATAATCTTCGGGTAAAAAGGGCGCGGTGCGCCCATGGAGCCTTATATGAACAAGTATCTTGACGATTTCATGAAGACCTTCCCCTACGAAGGCCTCACGTACGATGACGTGACGCTTGTCACGCAGTATGCCGATTTTCTGCCCGACGACGCGTCCCTCGAGACGAAGCTCACCAGCCGCACGACGATGAAGATTCCGTTCATCTCCGCCGCGATGGACACTGTGACCGAGGCGCCGATGGCGATCGCGATGGCGCTTGCGGGAGGCATCGGAGTCATTCACAAGAACCTCGAGGAGGACGAGCAGGCGAAGGAAGTCGCGAAGGTAAAGAACTACCTCAACGGACTCATCGCGAAGCCGATATGCTTCCATGCGGACGACGACATCTCGTTCCTCCGCGCGGAGAAGAAGCGCATGGGCCTCAAGTTCAACGGCTTCCCGGTTCTTGATGCGCAGGACCGCCTCGTCGGCATGATCACGTCGTCCGACATGCGCTTCGCGCCGATGGAGGCGAAGAAGCTCAGGGACGTCATGCAGCCCGCGCCTATCACGGCGAAGCCCGGCACCTCGCTCAAGAAGGCGTACGAGCTCATGCGCGCGGCGAAGGTCGGCAAGCTTCCGCTCGTCGACAAGGATGGCCGCATCGTCGGTCTCTACAGCTTCACGGACGTGCAGCGTCTCGTCGAGAACAAGAACCCGACGTACAACTGCGACGACAAGTACCGCCTCAGGGTGTCCGCCTCCGTCTCCGGCGGGAAGGGCGACCTGACACGCATGGAGAAGCTCGCTGACGCAGGCGTGGACTGCGTCGTTGTCGATTCCGCGCACGGGCACTCCAAGGGCATCATGGAGATGACGAAGTACATCGTCAAGCACTTCCCGAAGGTCGACGTCATCGCCGGCAACATCGCGACGGGCGAGGCCGCGGTCGCGCTCGCCAAGTGCGGCGCGCACGCCGTCAAGGTCGGCATCGGCCCCGGGTCCATCTGCACGACGCGCGTCGTCTGCGGCGTCGGCATTCCGCAGCTCACGGCTGTCTACAGCGCGGCGAAGGCGCTGAGGGGCACGGGCGTCGCTGTTATCGCGGACGGAGGCATCAAGCTCTCGGGCGACGTGCCGAAGGCGCTTGCCGCCGGCGCGGACTCGGTGATGCTCGGCTCTGTCCTCGCGGGAACGGAGGAGAGCCCGGGCGAGAAGATCTACTCCAACGGACGCCAGTACGTCGTATACCGCGGCATGGGCTCGATGGCCGCGCTCAAGAACGGCAAGGGCTCGCGCGCCCGCTACTTCCAGGACAACGAGGCGGAGGACGATCTCGTGCCGCAGGGCATTGAGGGGATGGTTCCGTATTCGGGGCACGTCAAGTCCATCATGACGCAGTTCTGCGGCGGCCTCAGGGCTTCGCTTGGCTACTGCGGCACTAAGACGATCGCCGAGCTCCAGAAGCGCGGCAAGTTCTACCGCGTCACCGCCGCGGGACAGCGCGAGGCGCGTCCGCACGACATCACGATAACCAAGGAAGCCCCCAACTACCGCACATGAGCGAGATCACCGAGGGTTTCAAGGTCCCGGACGAGCCGACTGCGGACGAGAAGCCTGCCAAGTCCTGGCAGGCGTACGGACGCGAGTGGCTCGACACGCTCGTCGTCGCGATATCGGTCGCGATGTGCTTCCGCGCGTACTTCTACGAGCCGTTCAACATTCCGACCGGCTCGATGCAGGAGACGCTGTGGGGCTACCACACGAAGGCCGGTGTCGAGAAGGGCACGTGGGACATCTTCCCTCTTTCGATTCTCAAGTGGGCGTGGACGGGCGAGCGAGTCGTCGAGTACAAGGCGGACGCTCCGGGCATCGCGCGCGTGCAGCCGCGCAACGACGGCTTCGCGAACGTGCGAGTGGGGCCTAGCGGGAAGACGTTCAAACTTCCGACGGACGCGTGCCACTCGATCGCCGGTCGCCACTTCGACTCGGGCGACACGGTCTGGAAGGGCGCGGTTGTGACGGGCGACTTCATATTCGTCAACCGCTGGAAGTGGAACTTCTTCAAGCCGCATGCCGGCGAAGTGATGATATTCTCGACGACCGGCATCGAGGGGCTGCCGCAGGGCACGCACTACATCAAGCGAATGAAGGCTACGCCCGGGCAGACGTACGAGCTTGAGCACCCGGCGACCGACGCGCGCGGCAATGTGCGCGAAGATCTGCCCAAGACTGTGACGATGGGCGAAGACGAGTATTTCGCCTGCGGAGACAATTTCAACAACAGCTACGACAGCCGCTACTGGGGCCCCGTTCCGGGTTCCAAGCTGCGCGGCGTCGGCAGCGTTGTGTTCTGGCCATTCAACGGATGGAGGATAATAAGATGAGCGAAGAGCAGCTGATTCCGACACCTAGCGTGTTCGGCGAGACCGGAAACCTCCTTCTTGAGCGCGAGCTCGGGCGTGGCGGCATGGGCGGCGTTTACATGGGCCGCGACAAGATGCTCGACCGTCCCGTCGCCGTCAAGGTGATGCTCAAGGAGTACGGCGACGACGCGGAGTTCGTCGAGAAGTTCAAGCGCGAGGCGCAGGCCGCCGCGCGCCTGATCCATCCGAACATCGCCCAGATCTACACCTACGGCATCGCGAGCGGAATGCCCTACATCGCCATGGAACTCGTGGCGGGCGGCTCGCTCGACCAGCTCATGCAGCACGCTGGCTCTTCGATCGACATCACGCGCGTGATGAAGATAGGCGAGCAGGTCGCGCAGGCGCTCAGGTGCGCGGCGGACCAGGGGCTTGTGCACGGCGACGTCAAGCCGGAGAACGTGCTTCTCGACTCGAACGGAAACGCCAAGCTCGTCGACTTCGGTCTCGCTGCGATGCAGAAGAACACGAACGAGATCTGGGGCACGCCCTACTACATCGCTCCCGAGAAGGTCAAGAAGGAGCCGATCGACTTCAGGGCCGACATGTACTCGCTCGGCGGCACGCTCTACCACGCGCTCACGGGCGTCGCTCCGTTTGAGGGCGACGACGCGGCGGCGGTGGTGAGGAAGCGCTTCGAAGGCGCTCCCGTCCCTCCCAGCCAGGTGCGCCCGGGCATTTCCCCGCAGATCGACGCGCTCATCCTCAGGATGCTCGCGCTCGACCCGGCGGCGCGCTTCCCGTCCTTCGAGGCGCTGCTCGAGGAGTTCAAGCGCATCATGACCTACGGCCTTACGCCCGGCAGTTCGGATCGCATGGCGACCGGCTCCTTCAAGCTCGGCACGAAGGGACGCAGGCGCTTCAAGATGAAGACCGCGACCTCCAACCTCGCGGACGACAACAGCGAGGGGCCTCAGTACGGCGAGGGCGGAGGGGAAGGCACAGACTCTCCGACGACAACCACGACTTCAAAGGCGATGCGCCGTCCGACGATGACGTCCGTCGCGAAGTCCGGCGATGAGGAGGAAGGCGGCGGCGTGGCCGGCAAGGTCGCTGCGGTGATTGGCATCACTATCGGTGTGATCGCGCTCGTGGCGGGCGCGCTTGTCTGGTATGTCGTTTCCGACCGCAACACCAGGGAGAAGGAGAAGCAGGAGCAGATTGCGAAGCAGCTGGACCTCGCGCGCACCGCAATCGCCGATACGCGCAAGAACGCGATCAAGTTCGGCGAAGAGGTCGACGAGCTTGCCCGCAAGGCCATTCTCGACTGCGAAAGGGCGACGGACAAGCTGAAGAAGGAGCTGTCGAGCGAGGTGGACGCCAGCAGGCTCTCTCGCATCAAGCCGCCGCCGACGGCGGAGCTTCTCGAGGCCATCGCGGCGACGAACGCGCCGCCAGCCGCGGCTGAGGCTCCCGGCGCTGC
>JAEEOY010000104.1 GCA_016284515.1 Kiritimatiellia bacterium
GGAAGAAGACGAAGTACTACATCCGCGCGATCGCGACAACGCAGGGCGGGCTGTCCGCGACGAGCTCGACCGCCAGTTTCACGACGACGGACAGCGACGAGCCGGAGCGCGTCTGGGACTTCACGAATGCGCCGTGGTACTGGGGCGAGCTGGGTGTGACCAACGCGTTCGTCCAGGGCTTCACCGGCAAGGGCGTCAAGGTCGGCATGGTCGACACGGGGATTCGCCCAATTGTAAATGGCTCGGTCACGAACATGGCGATTGACGTCTTGGGCGGCGATACGTCGCAGACTGCGTCACACGGACTCGGCGTCGCCTCGATCATCAAGTCCGACAAGTTCGGCATCGCGCCCGACTGCACGCTCTACGCCTACAACGGAAGGGACTTCGAGGACGACATCAACGGCATCTGGTGGTGTTTCACGAACGGCTGCCGCGTTGTCAACTTCAGCGGCGGCTACACGCCGTTCGACTACACGGAGCAGCAACTCGCGTGGGCTACCGAGCAGATCCGCACGATGCTCGCACAGGGACTGATCCTCGTGGCGTCCGGCGGCAACGCACCGAACGAGACGCTTTCGTTTCCGCAGGACATTGACGGCGTAATCAACATCGCAGGGATCAAGCGAGACCGCACGTCTGCCGGGCTCAACGACAACTGGGCGAAGGACTTCGCGGCGTTCGGCAACAACGTCCCGCTCTACACGAGCGCCACGGGCGCGACGGGCACGAACGGCGGCTCGTCCTTTGCCGCGCCGATGGCGACGGCGATCTGCGCGCTTTACCTGCAGCAGAAGCCGAATCTCACGCGCGACGAGCTTTACGAGATTCTCAAGGCGAACTGTGAAAAGCTTTCCGACGGGCCATCGAAGATTTACGGCCACGGACTCATCCAGGCAGGGCCGATCCCTGCGAACTACAAGACGCAGGCCCAGATCGACGCGGAGAAGGCAAGTTATGTCAAGGCGACTTCCGCGACGCTCTCGAACAAGGGGCTTACATGGAATAACCAGTACAGCCGCTACGAAATCAAGATGTATCCTGGCGAGACACGCAAGCTCAAGTACACGCTTGTCCCCGTGAATGTCTCTGACACCAACATCTACTGGTACTGCGGCAACATGCCCATGTTCAATCCCATTGGGCTCGACCAGGTTCTGACTGTGCCCGCGACAACGGCGACCGGCAAGTTCCTCGTCTACGAGGCGCGCAACGCCGCGCGCGAGGTCGTCTGCCGACTCCGCGTCGACGTGGTGGCGAAGGGACAGGAGAGCGCGCCCGACCATGTCGGATTTTGCGTCTTGATTGCCTCGCGGTGTTTTGGGGCGGCGGAGCAAGATGCTCCACCTCCTTGGATAAGTTGCGAAGCGCAAGGAGGTGCGGCGTCTCGCCGCGCCACGATAGGCGGAGCAAGATGCTCCACCTCCTTGGATAAGTTGCGAAGCACAAGGAGGTGCGGCGTCTCGCCGCGCCACGATAGGCGGAGCAAGATGCTCCACCTCCTTGGATAAGTTGCGAAGCGCAAGGAGGTGCACTGTCTCGGTGCGCCACGATAGGCGGAGCAAGATGCTCCACCTCCTTGGATAAGTTGCGAAGCACAAGGAGGTGCACCGTCTCGTCGCGTCACGATAGGCGGAGCAAGATGCTCCACCTCCTTGGGCAAGTTGCGAAGCACAAGGAGGTGCGGCGTCTCGCCGCGCCAAAATTATGGTAAACTATTATAGCAAAGAAACCAAACAACATTATAGAGTCGACGATGTCTGACGAAAATAGAGATGTGGTGCCGGGTGGAGGCTTTGCGGAGACGCTTAAGGTCGTCCTGCCGCTTGCCGCCATGCAGCTTGTCTACGCGGCGAACAGCATCTGGGAGCGTTTCCTCCTTTCCCAGAGAGGATGCGCCGCGCTGCAGGCTTCCCTTTCGGCGTCAATGGTCTCCGTCATGTTCGTCTGCCTTCTTTCGGCGGCAATCGGCTACACCTCCGTCTACGTCGCGCAGTTCCACGGAGCCGGACGCGGACGCGACGCGGTCAGGGCGTTCGCGCAGGGCGTGTGGCTTTCCGTCCTCTCGATTCCGCTCCTCGTGCTCCTCGCGTTTGCCGCGTTTGCGCTTGTCGACGTCGCGGCGCATGCGCCGGAAGTCGCCGCGGGGGAGAAAGCGTATATCGCGATCTACGTCCCCGGCGGATTCTTCACGATCCTGAGCGGCGTTCTTGCCGGACTCCTCACCGGCCAGGGACGCACCGGGTGGGTCTCGGTCTGCGGCGTGGCCGGCGTTCTCGTCAACATCGCCCTGAGCCCGATATTCATAGACGGCTGGGGCCCTGTCCCCGCGATGGGCAACGCGGGCGCCGCGATCGCGGGCGTCATCTCGCTTGCGTCCGTCGCCGCGCTGCAGGGCGCGGCGGTATGCCGCGACGCGCTCGTCCGCGCGCATTGGCGCGACGGAGCGCTGAGGCCGGACTTCCCGCTTATGTGGAAAATCCTGCGAACGGGCGCGTTCAACGGAATGACGGCGTTCGCCTCCTGCGTCGCATTCACTGTCTTTACTCTTGTCCTCGGACGTTTTGACGCGCTCGGCGCGGGTTCGGCAAACGTCGTGTTCGCCGTCAACAACCTGTTCTACTGCGTGATGTGTGCGCTATCGGACGGCGTCTGCATAGTGTCCGGCAGGAGGCACGGCGCGAACGACACGGTCGCGGTGAGGCGCACCGTCCGGACGGGAGTGTTCCTTTGCCTTGGCTTGCTTGCGGCCGTCTACTGCGTTCTGCTGCCGCTGTCCGGCGTAGTTGCGGACGTGTTCCTCCCTAAGGACGCGGAGTTCACCGCGGAGGCGTGGCGCGCTTCCGTGCGCATGCTGTTTCTCATAATGCTCGTGCGCGAGGTTGGGGAAGGGCTCGGCATGGTGTTCGAGGGGGCCTTGCGCGGCGTAGGCGACGTCAGGTTCGTCATGGGCGCGAAGCTCGGCTGCGACATCTGCCTCTGGATGCCGGCGGTACTTGCCGTCGCCGCGTTCCATCGCTCGCTTCTCGCGCTCTGGTGGACGATGCCGGCGTTCTTCGCCGTCCTCTC
>JAEEOY010000105.1 GCA_016284515.1 Kiritimatiellia bacterium
TTCGTGAAGTCCCAGACGCGCTCCGGCTCGTCGCTGTCCGTCGTCGTGAAACTGGCGGTCGAGCTCGTCGCGGACAGCCCGCCCTGCGTTGTCGCGATCGCGCGGATGTAGTACTTCGTCTTCTTCCGGAGCCCCGCGACGGTTGCCGTCTTGGATCCCTGCGTCGTGGCCGTGACGTCCCCGGTGGACACGAGTTTCGTGAGGGCGGAGTCGGAATACACCTCGAAATGGATCGTCACGGGTCCGACGGGAATGCCGCGCGCCTTCAGGTTGATCTGCGCGACGGCCTGGTCGTTCGTGATCTTCGTCGAGTCCATCCAGACGCCGCTCAGGCTCGGCGCGCGCGGCACGACCACTTCGTTGTCGTTCGAACCGTCGTCGTCCGCCTGCGGCAGCGCGAAGCGCCAGATCTGGCCGGCCTTGGTCGTGGACAAGACGCCATAGCCGATGTAGAAGTGGCCTTTCGCGTAGGTGAACGACTGGGCGTACTGGTCCGACGTGAAGGTCGCGAGTTGCGTGAAGTTCTGCCCGTCGGTCGTCTTCCAGACACCGTGTTTCTTCGACGAATTCACCGTCATCACGTACATCGATCCGCCCACGACCGCGATGTCGATGGGGTGGGATTTCCCGCTATCGAAGGCGTGGCGCCGGGAAGTGATGTTCCCCGAGGCGTCCATCGCGGCCGAGAAGAACCCGATCGGGTAGCCCTGGGACCAGCCCGGATTCACGATGTAGTAGACGCGACCCTTGAACGGCGTCGCCTCGCGGAAGTGGATCCAACCTGCGGACGAGGAGGAGAGCTCGCGGTCGACGCTCTGGTACCCATTGAGAAAAGTGTCCCACGAGCAGTTCACGCGCCGGAACTGCCATCCGGGCGGATCGTCGAGCTTCCAGTAGTAGCATTGGTTGAGGTTCGGGTTGCTCGCCACGTAGTAGTGGTACGTCACGGCGATGCAGCCGTTCGTGAACGGCATCAGCGTCAGGAATCGCTCGTAGTCCTGGCCGGTCTGGTTTTTCTTGACCGTGTAGCGGTAGTAGCCGTTGGTCTGGCCCGTCGTGACCGATCCCATCTGATGCGAGAACGTATCGTCTCCGTTGAGCCAGTACTGGCTGCCGCCGACGCCGTAGCCGGTGAAGTAGAAGTTCCCGTTGTACTCGCAGAAGTCCCACGAGTGGGTGTAGAGCTCCGCGCCGTTGAGCTGGTGCGCTGGATTCCAGTCGATGGAACCGAGCGGACACGACACCCAGTCGCCCCCCGGATACTTGGCGAAGAAGCTGCCGTAGTTGGAATCGTGTTCGCGCGGGTCGGTCGCGCGCGTCCAGATCCTGCCGTCGGAGAACTTCTTGAAGGCCTCGATCTGCTCCGTGCCCGCGCTGTACTCGTTCGTCCACGTCGGCGTCGCGCCGGGGAGGATCGAGATGATCGGCACGGGACCAGTGTTGTTGCCCCAGTCGCCGCCGCCGATGTAGATGCGACCGTCGATGTATTCGAGGCAATGGCAGCCGCGCGAGGACTGGTAGTCCGTCGATGTGCCGTATCGGGACTCCAGCGGCGTGAAAAGGTATTCGAGCGAGGCGGTCGCGTCGACGGATTCTGCGCGCGTTGCAGATGCAGCGAGAAGCGCAGCGAACGCGGCAACGGCTTTGATCGTTTTCATCATGCGCCCATTATAGCGAAAATTTCGCGGCGCACTTATAAAATCATCTTCGGGTATTTTTGATTTTATAGCCACCCCCCGCCCGTGGCGCACCGAGACGGTGCACCTCCTTGTGCTTCGCAACTTGCCCAAGGAGGTGGAGCATCTTGCTCCGCCTATCGGGGCGCACCGAGACGGTGCACCTCCTTGCGCTTCGCAACTTGCCCAAGGAGGTGGAGCATCTTGCTCCGCCTATCGTGGCGCGACGAGACGCCGCACCTCCTTGTGTTACAGCACTTCGCCGACGGCATAAGGGGTGTCGCTCGCGACAATGGAGATAAAGAGAGCGGGATAGGACTTGGCCGTGGCAGGGTCAAGCGTCGAGGCCACGAACAAATGCGCTGTGCCGTCGGAAAACCAGCTCTCCGTCGCCGCAGTCCACGGACCGCTGATCGACTGCGCGACAAAAGGCGTGTAGTAAATTCCCTTCACGGTCGTCGCGACGGCGGCGCTGAGTGTGTCGTCGACAAGGCTCATCGCAGGGACGGCACCCTCGCCGGAACCATAACCGCTAATCACGGGCGGCACGCCCCCAAGCCGCTCGAGGAGGTCGTCTCCGTCGGGCGCGCTCTCCTGTCCCTTCGCCACCACGTCGACGCGGAGCCGTCCTATGACCTCGCGCTCCGCGTTGCGGCACTCGTAGACGAGGAACTTGCCGGTCGCCGTTGTCGCGGGCACAGTCAGGACCTGGTCGAGTCCGATCGGATTGAACATGGGCATGTTGCCGCAGAACCAGTAGGCGTTCTTGTCGGACGCGTTCTCGGGTGAAAGCCGGCACCTGAGCTTCCGCGTCTCACCCGGATACATCTTGATTTCATAGCGGCTGTACTGCGCATTCCAGACAAGGCCGTTGTTCACGAGCTCCAGCTTCGTCGTCTTGACGTAGGCCGCCTTCTCCGCGTCGATCTGGGCCTGCGTCTTGTAGTTCGCTGGAAGCGTCGCGGCCTGGACGAGTCCGAAGCCATAGACCTTCGAACGTCCCTCCGCAAGCTTGCGGCAGGCGTCCTTCAGGATGCCGTAGATTTCGTCGCGCGTAAGTTCGGGATTCTGCTGCAGGTAGAGAGCGATGATTCCCGTTACCATCGGCGCGGCGAAGGACGAGCCGCCGTTCACGCCGGTCGCGCCGGTGCGCGAGGTGAATACCGGCACGTTTTGCCCGAACGCGCAGAAGTCCTTGGCCCAGTTGTCGTTGAGTCCGGCGGACTCAAGCGCGCGCGTGACGCCGCCGACGTTGATGACGCCCTCCATGTCCTGCGGAAAGGACAGTGTCTCGTTCGGGGCGTTTCCGCCTGCCGCGACGAGGATGAGCCCGTAGTCGTCGATCATCGTCCGAATCTGCTGCCGCGCCCATTCGAGCTGCTCGTCCGTGTAGTCGAACGGCGTGTATCCGCCGCTGAAGTTCACGACTTTGCAGCCGTTCGTGAGGCACCACCAGAGGCCGTTGATGTCATCGACGAAGCCCGTTCCCTCATAGGCGTAGAGCGAACACTCGGGCGCAATGCCGAAGGTGTCGGAGGCGATGATTCCCTCGACGCCGGTTCCGTGCGGCGCGCCCGACGGAACGCCATGCACCGCCGCGCATTTGAGGTTCGTGTGCGCGCCGGTAACGATGTCGCCAATCCCCGTATCGACCACGCCGACCTTGACGCCGCGCCCCGTGATGCCGGCGTTCAGCAGGTTCGTGACGCCGAGCTCGCCGAGATAACACGCCTTCGCGGCGTCGTATGTCGGGACGTATGACTTCGGACCGTCGTCCGAGCCGTCGTCGTCCGCCTGCGGCAGCGCGAAGCGCCAGATCTGCCCGGCCTTGTCCGTCGTTGGCTGCGCGTCGGAGCGGGAATACGCGGAGTAGCCGAGCTGGGCGCGGCCGTAGCCGAGGTAGAAGTGCCCCTTCGCGTAGGTGAACGACTCGAAGTACTGGTCGCTCCGGACTGTCGCAAGCTTCTCGAACGTCGCGCCGTCGCGCGTCTTCCAGATGCCGTGCTCGATGTCGGAGGTCGAGTTGCGCTTCACCGTCATCACGTAGAGGCTGCCGCCGACGGCGGCGAAGTCGATCGGATGCGCAAGGCCGTCCTCGAAGGCGAGGCGCTCGGACGAGATCGCGCCGTTCACGTCCATCGTCGCGGAGAACGCGCCGAGCGGCAGGCCCATCACGTAGTTCTGCGTGACGATGTAGTAGAGCCGTCCCCTGAAGGGCGTGATGCGGCGCACGTTGACGAGCGCGCCCCAGTGTCCGCCCGACCTGAGTTCACCGTCGGACATCTGCCATCCGTTGAAGAACGCGTCCCAGGTTGTCGCCTCCTCGTGGAACCGTCCGTCCGCTTCCGAGAGGCGCCAGAGCGTCGGATCGTTGAGCTCGGGGGCGACTGTGTTGTAGTAGAGGCACGTCAGGACGACGCAGCCGTTCTCGAACGGAAATATCGAGACGAATCGCCTGAGGTCCTGTTTCGTCTCGAAGTTGACGTTCGTGCTCACTTCGCCGGTCACGTTGTTCGTCGTGAAGGAATAGTCGACGAGCTTGCGGTACGATCCGTAGGCATCGTCGTACCCGGTCGTGACGGATCCCATCTGGCGCGAGAACATCGGGTCGTCCTTGAGCCAGTACGGACTTCCGGCGATGCCAAAGCCGGTGAAATAGAGGTTTGTCTTGTATTCGCAGAAGTCCCAGAGGTGCGTGTAGGTGCCGTAGTTGCCCGAGCCGCCGATCAGCTTGTGGAACGGATTCCAGTCTACGTTGGCGGTCTTCGACCACGTGCCGTCGGGATCGCGCACGAAAAAGAAGCCGTAGTTCGCATCGTGCTCCTTCGCGTCCGTCGCGCGCGTCCAGACGCGTCCGTCGGAGAACTTCTTGAAGTCCTCGATCTGTTCCGAGCCGGCGGAGTACTCGTTCGTCCAGGACGGCGTCGCGCCGGGAAGGATCGTCACGATTGGAATGGGGCCGGAGTTGTTGTTCCACTCGCCCGCGCCGACGTAGATGCGTCCGTCGATGTACTTGAGGCAGTGGACGGCGCGCGCGAGGAGTGTGGCGTCGTCCGTCCCCGTGCCCCAGCGCGCCTCGGCGGGGGCGAAAAGGTATTCGAGCGAGGCGGTCGCGTCGACGGATTCTGCGCGCGTTGCAGATGCAGTGAGAAGCGCCGCGAACGCGGCAACAGCTTTGATCGTTTTCATCATGCGCCCATTATAGCGAAAATTTCGCGGCGCATTTATAAAATCATCTTCGGGTATTTTCGATTTCAACTCCATCCAAGGAGGTGGCGCTTCCAGCTCCGCCGTTCCCGCTCGTGGCGCACCGAGACGGTGCACCTCCTTGCGACTTACCCAAGGAGGTGGAGCTTCCAGCTCCGCCATTCCCACTCGTGGCGCACCGAGACGCCGCACCTCCTTGGCGGGCACTCAGCGTGCGGAGACTTCGAGGAAGTCGATGTCCGGCAGCGTTTCCGCGCCAGTCACCTTGACCTCGTTATTAATGGTGCGAATTATCCGCTAGACATTTCTGCGATTGTAGAATACGCGCAGGATTTTCACTATGGCCTTCGTATCGTCAACAGCATAGAAGATGTTGTAGTTCTTGTATGCCGACCAACGAACCTCGCGTGATCGCCACGGTTCGCGAGGCCAAACGGGATTGCGCTTTGGCATGATGTCCAGTCCGAATATGACATCGTAGATGCCGTTTGCAAGGTCGACGGCAGACTGAGGGTTTTCAAGCTCAAACGCGATGTAGCGGCAGGCGTCCGCTATGTCCGCTTTGGCTTGAGGCGTCAGCTGCGGGGTGTATTCCATGTCGCCATCCTGTCCATGAGTTCCGCGTGGGCACGGCGAGCGTCGATCAAGTTGCCCGCCATTGCCGAATCGTAGCCTTTCTGGAGTTCGGAGTCAAATTCTGCCTGTGTCATCGTCGCCATGTTGGGGATTGGCGGCGGCGACACCTTCAGCTCAAACGGCAGACCGCCAACGGCAAGTGATTTTTTTAGAAAAACCTGTATGGCCGTAGTCAGCGGCATGCCAAGAGCACGATACAACTCCTCGCTCTGTGTCTTCAGTTCAGTGCTCATGCGAACGCTGAAGTTGACTCCGGAACGCGGACTGCGCGTTGTCCTTGTTGTTGGTCGCTCTATTACCCGTGACATTAATTGTCCCCTTTTAGACTTTGTCTGAAGGTATTATAGCATTGATTTGGCGTTAAAGTCAATGCAGTTAAGTGGATTGCACTGCATCTGACAACCCAAGGAGGTGGAGCTTCCAGCTCCGCCGTTCCCACTCGTGGCGCGGCGAGACGCCGCACCTCCTTGGCGGGCACTCAGCGGGCGGAGACTTCGAGGAAGTCGATGTCCGGCAGCGTTTCCGCGCCTGTCACCTTGACCTCGTTGTCGCCGGGCTTAAGCGTCACGGCGGCGGCAAGGTCCTTGAGCGCGACAGGACGGCCATTGAGCGAGAGGACTACCTTACCGCCCTTGCCGAGGGTGTGGAGCTTGAGCGAATACTTGCCGCCCTTCGCGCTCCAGATGTGCCTCCAGAAGAGCGGTCCGCCCTTCCCGCCGACCTGGGACGCCACGACGCCGCCAGACGCCTCCGGAACCTGCTTGTAGTAGGCTGTGCCGGCCTCAACCGGGTTCTTGAGCTCCTGATAGGTCTCCATCCACGCAGTCTCGGCTTCGTATACGCGGCGCTCGAGACGCTTCTCTGCGGCGAGACGGTAGATGCGCGTGGCGTGCCCGGGAACGACGGCCTTGAGCGTCCCCTCTACTGGCGCGAGGTCCTTCATCTCGAAGAGGTCTCGCACGGCGACCTTGCCGGCTAGCTCGATGTCTTTGAGGTCGATGCTCATCTCCCGGTTCGCGTTCTCGGTGTTGAGAAACGCGACAGCGCGAGTCGTGCCCTGATACGTCTCGATGTCCTTCACGAGTACATATGTCTCGCCGTCGCGCTTGGCGACGTACGCCTGGAGGCAGAGCGGATCCTGGTCGAGCGCGATGAGCTCGCGGTTCTTGAGAAGGTCCATCGCGTAGCTCTTCCCCTTTGAGTAGCGCAGCTGCTGGAGGTCGCATCCGATGAGAAGCGGCGAAGCCATCATGCACCAGATGCCGAAGTGCGTCTTGTCCTCCTCTTTGGTAAGTCCGCGCCCGACCTCGAGCATGTCCATGTCGTTGAACGCACCGGGGCCGGCATAGGCCGACAGGTAGAGCGCCTGGTGGATGATGTCGTTGACGCTCGACCACCTGGGGGAGATGTCGTGGCTCATGCGCCAGGAGCTGCCGATCTCGCCGACCCAGGTGCCTGGATAGTCCCAGCGGCAGATGTTGATCCTCACGCCCGGCTTCACTGCGTCGAACGTCTTGCGGATGAGCGTGTAGCGCTCCTTCGCGTCCATGTCGACCTTCGCCGTGTTGCCGCGCTTCGTGCCGCCGCAGAAGTCGATCTTGATGAAGTCGAAGCCGAGCTCCTTGAAGAAATACTCCGCGTCCTGGCGCTCGTGGTTCCAGAGGCCGACGCCGATGCCCATCTTGTCGTTGTCGAAGATGCTGCCGCAGGTGTTTTCGCCGCCGTCGGAGTAGATGCCGGCCTTGAGGCCGAGCGAATGGATGTGGTCGACGACGGGCTTGAGTCCGTTGGGGAAGCGCTTCGGGTGCGTCTTGAGCCGTCCGTTCTCGTCGCGCCCGCCGAAGTAGCCGTCGTCGATGTTGATGTAGACGTAGCCGCACTTGTCGAGCTCCAGCTCCTTGACCAGGTCGGCATGGTGCTTGATCGTCCCCTCGCTGATGTTGACGCGGAATGCGTTCCACGAGCTCCAGCCCATCGTCGGCGTCTCGACGGGAGCCCCCGCCTCGGACGCTAGAGCGGCAAACACGGCTGCTCCCGCGAAAACAGATCGACGAAATCCCTCACATAGGCTCACAAGACACTCCTTTCGCTTTGCTTGGTCTTAATGGAACATAGTATACCATAATTCGCCGTCCCCTCGTGGCGCACCGAGACGGTGCACCTCCTTGCGGCTTACCCAAGGAGGTGGAGCTTCCAGCTCCGCCGAGGTGGTGTGGCAAGGGCGCCCCGCCCTTGCAGCAAGGCCGAGGCGGCCTTGCCACATCGCACCATGTCGCCGTCATCTGACTATGATGATGGTGCCAGCATTGCCCTTCTTCGTGACAGTGACGGCATAGCTTCCGTCGGGCTGGGCGACATCATACTGGACCTTGAAACCTTGAGTCACATTGGCAAACCTGCCAGAAAGCTGCCCCTCGTGGTACTTGATGATAGGATACGGAACGCCGTTCGCCACCCTGCCCGCCGTCGTCACGGAAAGCGCGCCGTCCAGCGAGACGGAGAGGTACTTGCCGGCTGTCTTCGTATCCGTGGCGTCGAGATAGCCGCAGGTGCCGTCGGCGTTGAGAGAGGCCATGAACGTGCCGCCCTCCTGCATCAGGAACGCGCGCATAACAGGGGTGTCAGGCGCCGTTTCATTGTAGGGGACACGGATCAAACCACGACGTCCGCCGTCATAACCGATGAGACCTGGCGCAAATACCCCCTTGTTGCCAACCATTATCGAACAATCTACGGTCTTGTCCGCGACGCACGCCTCGTCTTCCTCCGACATCTCACCAAGCCAAATGTTGCAATGCGTCTTGTTGCCGCTCCAGCTGAAGTCTATGTAACCATCTCCAGCAATTCCACCCAAATTGGACTTAACAGAGCCAACTTGAGCAGCAAGCGTGATATTCCGCAGTTCCAAAACGGCCTTTGGCGCAGTGCTTGACTGGAGATAGTAGTACCTCGTCATGGACGAGTCGCTCTTCGGAGTCGAAAATACGCCCGTGAATCCCTCGTAATTGGCCTTATACGCCCAACCCGTGTTCATCGCATCGTAAGAAATCATCGGCGTCAGCATATCGTCGACCCCCTCGTTCTTGAAGTCGACATCAAAACGGACGGTAGCATTGTTGATGGTATCAGCCAGGACATTCGGCTTGCACAGACAGGCCACCCCGTTTGTAACTTGCCGATCGCCATAACCCTGCACCCAAAGCCCCTTCTCCCCGCATCTGAACTGACCGCTCTTCACGGTCACCGTATATCCACCAAGGTTGCAGCCCATCGCGCCAAAAAGAGCGGCATTCACCGTCGCATTGGCCGAAAGCGTCGCTCCATTTGTGACACAGACATTGTCAAGCTCGCCCGCACCCTCAAACGAATCGAGCATCGTCGACTCTGGAATCTTGCGAATGACGCCGTTTGCGTCAATCGTGCAAAGCGAATGACCGTAGCGAGTTTCGTCTCCAGACGCGATCAAGAACTGTGTGCAAACCGGAATCTGAGGTCCTGGATTGTCCAACGTCTGTGTGCCGCCGACCATTTCCACTGTACTTCTGTCACGGATCGTCACCTTGTCGCTTTTGACATAAGCAGCCGAGACGCCAGACCCGCGACGGATTTCGAGGGATGCAAATGAAAATGAATTTCCTTTTGAAATGAGATTAGGGCCGCCCTGAAGAATCAGCTTTCCGAACATCTTGTCTTCCGAACTGCCCGAGATGCATCCGCCGTCCACGAGAAGGATGTCCGTCGTCCCACTGTTGGCGGGGAGCACCTTCGCGCTGCCGACGATTGCAAGCTGCTTGAGATTGGCGAGGTCCGTGATCTTCCCGTCGAC
>JAEEOY010000106.1 GCA_016284515.1 Kiritimatiellia bacterium
TACTATTGCCCGCAATCGCATTACAGACAACGAACAGGGCAAGCGCACGTCGCTCGAAAACCTCGCCGGAGTTCTCAAAAGTTCTACATGATCTACACGGCTAAAACAAAACATGAAAAGAATAGTTGTTTTCTGTGGCGCGCTCGACCAGGCGTGCTGGGCTTCGCGTCCGCTTGATCTTTATCCGGAACTCGAAAGGGTCGAGACCGTCGGACGCCGCGCCGTCGAGTGGTACGCGCACGAGGCGAGTCCGGCATGGGGCGGACGCGACTACCGCGACAGGTTCTCCGTCGCGCGTCCCGTCTCGGGATCGCGCGAGGGCGCGCCGCTGCTCGTCGTCCTTCACTGGCGCGGCGCGGGCTGGCCGGGGAAGGGCGTCGACCTGCAGACGAGCGTCGTGGACGAGAAGAACCGCGTCTACTCCGCGCCGGACGACTTCTACATCCTTACTCTCGACGACATGCGCGACTACCACGTCCTCTTCAACCGCACGCACGACGAGTACTGGTGGGGCGCAACGCCGTCCTATGCTGGTCCCACCGCGGCGGATGTGCCGCGCCTCATGAAGGGCGAGACGTCGTGCGAAAAGCGCGTCCTCGACTGCGTGGAGTGGACGGTGCGTCGCTTCGGATGCGACAGGAACCGCGTGTACCTGTGCGGAAACTCCATGGGCGGGCAGGCCACTGAGGCGATAGGGCTCGCACACGGCGAGGTGTTCGCCGCGCTGAACGCGAACGTCCCCGCGACGTGCTGGTTTGCGGCCGCGAGACTCGGATTCGTAAAGGTGGACGGGACGGACGACGAAGAGTGGTCCGTCGGGCGTTTCCCCGATCCGCCTCCGCTCGTCGACTGGAGCGGAGTCGACGACACGTGGAGCCGCGGACGCGAGGTAGTGTACAGGAACGTCGCGAAGAGGAAGTGGGCGATGATAGGCCTGTGGGGCGACTACGGACACTGCGGGGACGTCCTTGCCGCGCGCGAGAGGAACGACCTCGTGGAGAGGTTCGACTGGCTGTCGGTGAAGAAGAACGAGGCTTATCCGGCGTTCACGAACGCGGACTGCGACGACGTCCTGCCGTGGCCGTTCTCGGTGTGGAAGCCGAACCGGGCGTGGTTCAGCGGTTGGAGCGGAGACATAACGTCCGCGGAAATGAAGATCGCCGAAGGCGCGAAGGTCAGCGGACAGGTCAATGCGTTCTTCAGGTGGCGCGTCGTTTCGGACACCGACGAGGAACTGCGCATGGAGCTATGGGTCGCGTCGGCGGAGGAGCTTTCGACGAGCCAGTTCGCGCCTCCGGAGTCCGCCGTGGCGGATGTCACGCTGAGGCGCATCCAGTCGCCGCGCCTGCGCGACGCGGCGCGCGTCTCGTGGCGCTTCGGCGACGCCTCGGGCACGGCGGAGCGCGACGCGCACGGCGCGCTCACTCTGCCGCGCCTGCGCATCACACGCGCGCATACCGTTTTATGCATTCGGTAGTCGGAACGCGCCTGTACGCAATCGGGCACATTTTTGATGCATAAGCGGGCTTCCGCAATGCCGCCTTTTTTGGTAGAATAGCGGCATGAAAAAGACACTTCTAGCTGTTGCCATGTGCGCCGTCTCCGCAGCGGCGCTTGCGGCAGGGTCCGTCGTGACGATCGAAGGCACCGAGGGCGCGTGGCGTCTCGTGCGCAACGGGAAGCCGTATTTCATCCGCGGCGGCGGCGGCGGCGGCTCGAAGACGCTGCTTAAGGAGATCGGCGGCAACTCGTTCCGCACATGGGGAGCGGACCACGCGAAGGCCGAGCTCGACGAGGCGGCCAAGTTCGGGCACACGGTGATGCTCGGGTTCTGGCTCGGACACCACAACCACGGCTTCAGCTATCTCGACAAGGTGGCGCTCGAGCGCACGGAGCGCGACGTCCTCGCGACGGTTGCGAAGATCAAGGACCATCCGGCGCTCCTCTGCTATGCGCTCGGCAACGAGATGGAGCTCGGCGAGCCGCATCCGAAGGAAATGTGGACGTTCATCAACTCCCTCGCGAAGAAGGTCAGGGAGGCCGATCCGAACCATCCCGTGGGAACAGTCGTCGCGGATATGTGGAAGGACAAGGCGGACGACATCAACACGTATGCGCCCGATCTCCAGTACATCGGCATCAACTCCTACGGCGGCGCGCTCACTGTCGGAAAGCGCTGGCAGGAGCTCGGCGGCAAGGTGCCCTACATCCTAACGGAGTACGGACCGATGGGCGCCAACGAATGCGGCGTCGCGCCGAACGGCCTGCCCGTCGAGTGGACTTCCACGCGCAAGGCGGACTGGTACCGCGAGGTGTACGAGAAGACGATTCTCGCCGAGAGGGGCAAGTGGTGCCTGGGCGGATACGTCTTCACCTGGGGGCACAAGAACGAGGTTTCGCCGACGTGGTTCGGCACGATGCTTCCGGACTGCACCAAGCTCGAGGTCGTGGCGACGCTGGCGAAGATATGGGGAAAGGACGTCGCGAACAAGTGTCCGAGAATCGAGGAGGTGAAGGTCTCGAAGGACGCGCCAGCGGAAGGCGAGACGATCGAGGCGTCGGTCTCAGCGAAGGATCCCGAAGGCGACAAGCTCACTTGGAAGTGGACGCTTGTCGACGAGGCGTCGTACTACGGCGAGGCGGGACTCGGGCTCGCGATGCCGGAGGGCTGGGACGAGGCGATCGTCGCCGGACAGGGCACGACGAGCGTCAAGGTGAAGCTTCCGGGCGGCGGAAAGTACCGTCTCTACGCGTACTGCTTCGACGGAAAGGGCAACGCGGCGTACGCGAACTACCCGCTCCTCGGGTCGGGTCCGAAGCCGAAGAAGGCGCTTCCTCCCGCACCGACGCCGTTCCCGGTGTATCGCGACGGCGCGCATGGCGTCTGGTATGCATCCGGATACATGGGCAACAACGGCGCGCTGAGGCTGGACGAGAAGTGCGACGAGAAGCCGCATTCCGGCGAGACCTGCCTCAAGGTCGAGTATTCCGCGAACGACAACTGGGCGGGAGTGTTCTGGCAGAGTCCGGCGAACGACTGGGGCGACAGGGCCGGCGGCGCGAACCTCTCGAAGTCGAGCATGCTCGTATTCTGGGCGCGCGGCGAGAAGGGCGGCGAGAAGGTGAGCTTCTTCATGGGCGGACTCAAGGACAAGGCGTTTTCGGACACCGCGAACCGCAAGCTCGAGAACGTTACGCTGAAGAAGGAGTGGACGCGCTACCGCATTCCGCTTGACGGCGAGGACCTCTCGTACATCAAGACCGGCTTCGGCTTCAACTTCGGCGGACAGGGCCGTCCGTTCGCCTTCTACCTCGACGACATTGAATATGTGAATCAGTAAGGAGTCTAAATGACAGCAGCAGTTCTTCTCGCGGCGGCGGCATTCCAGTCCGTCTTGGGTCCAAACGTCCGCATCTTCTCCCCGTCCGACGATCCCGCCGAGGTGCAGCGCGCGGTGGAGGACGTGTTCAAGCGCCAGCACCACCGCCAGTTCGGTCCGGAACGCCAGGCGTTCCTGTTCCTTCCGGGCGACTACACCGCGGCGGGCACGCTCAACGTCGGCTACTACACGCAGATTCTCGGCCTCGGGCGTCTGCCGGACGACGTGAAGCTCGCCAACGTGAAGACCCCGGCCGCGCTTGAGAACAACAACGCGACGTGCAACTTCTGGGTCGGAATCGAGAACGTCGCGATCATGGACTCCGACAACAATGCGGATCCGTACTTCGGCTTCCAGTGGGCGGTCTCGCAGGCCGCGCCCGCGCGCAGGCTCCATGTCGCGCGCAAGTCGTTCTTCGACTGGTACTACGGATGGGCGTCGGGCGGATACGTCGCGGACACGCTTTTCGACAAGCCGGCGGGCTCCTATTCGCAGCAGCAGTACTTCTACCGCAACAACACGTTCGGCGCAGGCGTGTTCGGAATCAACTGGAACCAGGTCGTCGTCGGATGCTCCGGTGCGGAGGGAGGCGACGCGAAGGACAACACCGGCACGCAGCTTTCGCGCTGTGCGCCGATCGCGGGCAAGGGCGTCAGGTCCAACTGGCGCGCGGGCGGATGCTCCACGCTCGTGGACGCGACGGCCGTGGCGCGCGAGAAGCCTTTCCTGTTTGCGGAAGGCGATGCGCTCAAGGTGTTCGTCCCCTCGGTGCGCCGCGGCGTGAAGGGCGTCAGCTGGGGCGCGGGGAAGGCCAACGGCGGAATGGGCGACGGCGTGACGCTCGACCTCGCGAAGGACTTCCATGTCGCAATCGAGGGGAAGGACGACGCGAAGTCGATCAACGCGGCGCTCGCCGCGGGGAAGAACGTCCTCTTCGCGCCGGGGGTTTTCCATGTCGCGGAACCGATCAAGGTGACGCGTCCGGGAACAGTCGTCCTCGGCATCGGCGAGGCGACGATCGTGCCGGAGAACGGCGATGCGGCGATGGTGTGCTCCGATGTCGACGGACTCGTCATAGCGGGCCTCGTCTTTGACGCGGAGCGCGCGTCGAAGCGCTTTGTCGTGCTTGGCGCGAAGAAGGGCACGGCGTCGCACGCGAAGTCTCCGTCGTTCCTCATCGACCTCGTTTATCGCGTCGGCGGGACGGGCAAGCCCGGCAAGACCGATGTCTGCCTCGAGATCAACTCCAACGACGCGGTCGTTGACCACACGTGGATCTGGCGCGCCGACCACGGCGAGCATACGGGTTGGGACGCGAACACGTCGCGGAACGGCATCGTCGTGAACGGAGACAGGGTGTCGTGCTACGGACTCTTCGTCGAGCACTTCCAGGAGCACGACGTCCTCTGGAACGGCGAGGACGGCACGACGTACTTCCTGCAGAACGAGAAGTGCTACGATCCGCCGGGCAACGCGCGGTGGATGTCGCATGGCGGCAAGAAGAAGGGCTATGCGGCGTACAAGGTGGCGGACGGCGTGAAGCGCCACTACGCGGTGGGGCTCGGCGTGTACGACGTCTTCATCAACACGAACGGGAACAGCGTGTATCTCGACGACGCAATCGAGGTTCCGGACACGCCCGGCGTCGTGATCGAGAACGCGTGCATCGTCGAGCTCGCCGCGGGGGAGGGTCCCAAGGTCGGCATCAACCGCATCGTCAACGGAAAGGGCTTCGGAATCCGCACCGGAAAGGATTCCGGCGGCGGATACGCCGTCCAGCGCGTATTCAGCTACAGCGACGGCAAGGCTGACATTGCGGACGACTTCTACAAGCGCGGCAAATAGTCCGCGGAGCTGGATATGAAGATTAGGCGCCGCGGGGCATTGACGAGCGGCGCATAAATTCGCTATAATATCCAACTAATAACGAAAGGAAAAGTAAATGTCTATTTTCATCGGTTTTCTCTACGTGGTAGAAGTCGTCGTCTGCATTCTGCTCGGCATGGTCGTGATGATCCAGAAGCCGAAGGAGGGCGGGCTTGGCGGCGCCATCGGCGGCGGCATGATGGAGGCCGCTCTCGGCGCCGACGCGGGCAACGTGCTCATCCGCACGACA
>JAEEOY010000107.1 GCA_016284515.1 Kiritimatiellia bacterium
TTACGGCAAAATAACAGCGTCGCTGAATGCAAACGCCGCCGCGGGAGGAGCTTTGTCGTTCTACTTATCGTCTGCGGCGGGCCGGCGGACGGTGCATCATGGACGCCGCGCGGCGCTCGCGCGTCTTTCTGATCTCCTCGACGGCGGCCTTCATCGACTCGTCGTCCGGAAAGCGCTCTGCCAATCGTTGTGCAATCTCCTCGGCGCGGCGGAGTTCTGTGTCGCGCGGATCTGCCTCGCTCCTGTCGAACTTCGTCATAGCCTCGACAAGCGACCACGACGCGCGCGCGGCCTCTTGGTGGACCGCCTCGAGCGACCGCGACTTGTGCAGATACCCGACGGCAAGCGCCGCGACGAAGGCCGCGAGCGAAAGCGCCGCGGCGAATGCGCCGGCGGTCGCGGCGGGATTCCTCTTCGCGAAAAGGAACAGCCTGCGCACAGGGGACGGCGGATTCGCCATTACCGGCATGCGCGCGAGAAAGCGCCGCAGGTCGTCGCGCATCGCCGGCATGTCGGCGTAGCGTCCGTCCGGCGACTTTGCCGACGCCTTCGCGCAGATCGCCGCAAGGTCGGCAGGCACGGCTTTGCGTCCGAGGCTCCGCTCCGCGAGTTCCAGGAGAGTCTTGCCGAGCGCGTACTGGTCGGACCTTTCGCTCGCCGCTCCGCCGGAGACGATCTCGGGGGCCATGTATCCGGCCGTCCCGCCGCTCGGGGCGAGCGACGTCGCGAGGCACGCGAGGCCGAAGTCGCCGAGCTTTACGGATCCATCCGCTCGCAGGAAGATGTTGGACGGCTTCACGTCGCGGTGGAGTATTCCGCACGCGTGCGCGTATGCGAGAGCCTCGGCGACGGCGATTCCGAAGCGCGCGATTTCCTCTGCGGAGCGGAACGTGTGGCGTTCGGCGCTTTCGCCGTCCGCCAGCTCCATCGCCATCCACAGAAAGTCGCCGGAGCGTCCGGCGGAGTAGGCCTGGACGATGTTCGGATGATGCAGGCGCGCGACCGTGCGCGCCTCTTCCGGGACGTCGGCGCTTGCGGCGGACCTTACGAGTTTTACGGCGACGCGGCGTCCGAGCGAAATCTGCTCCGCCATGTAGACAGATCCCATTCCGCCGCCGCCTATCGGGGATATCAGTCGGAAGTCGTCGGACGTGAGGTCTGGAAGTTCATCGGTGTCGATCGCGCCGGCGCGTCCGCCCATTTCGTCAAGCTCCGCCGCGAGCGCCTTAAGGATGTCCGTCATGGCGTCTGCCTCCCGTCTTCGCAGAAGCACGACATTGTCTCGAGCGTCTTCTGGAGCCGTTCGAGGGCGCGCACGTGGCGTATCGACGCGGCCTTGGGTTCAATGCCGAGTGCCGCGGCGCAGTCGGAGTTGGAGAGTCCGTCGAAATGCCTGAGTGTCAGTATCGCGCGGTCGTTCGGCGGCAGCATGGCGATGGCGCGGCGAAGAAGGGCGTGGCGCTCGCTTCTGTCGACGCGCGAGGCCGGGGTCGTCACCTCGGCGGGAATGCCGGCGAGCATCGCGTCCGCGTCGTCTCCGGTTGACTCGCGGTATGCATCGCGCGCCTCCGCACCGAGATGGCGTCGCTCCGCGTCGACGATGGTCTGCATGAGTATTGTGCGGAGCTTGTAGTACAGCGGAACGTCCTCGTTGTTCGACAAGTAGTCGAGGCGCTTCGTCGCGGCTGCATACGCATCCTGCACGATGTCCTCCGCCGACATGCGGCGCAGAAGGACGGGGTTGAGCCGCCTCTCCGCCACTGCGAGAAGCCGCCCGCGGTGTTCTGCGAACATCGCTGCGAGCCACTGCTGTGATGCGGAGCCTTCCATGCCGCATATTCTACCATTTGTCCCCCGCCTTCCGCAACGGCGTAAAAATCCTGTAGATTCTGCGGCGGGATTGCGTTCTTGTAGGTGTAAGGAGATGCAATCATGAAGAAAATGACGCTGACAATCGCCGCCGCTGCCGCATTCGCGGCCGCTTTCGCCGCGGAGGAAACCTGCAAGGACGGGATATGCCCGCTTCCCGCCTCGCCGTCCGAGGCCGAGTTCGCCGTGCTTTCGCCTGTTCCGGAGACTGCCGTGGAGACGGTGAAGCAGGGGCCGCGCCTGAAGTCTCTTGACGGCAAGACGATCGCCCTCGTCGGAGGAAGCTTCATGGCGTCCGTCACGCACAGCGAACTCAAGAACCTAATCCTGAAGGAATTCCCGACGGCGAAGGTCTACCTGCTGAACGAGATCGGCTCGGCGGGTGTTTATCCGCGCCCCGGAGTGGTCCGCCGCGAGAAGGACGAGTTCCAGCGCAAGCTCAGGGAGTTCAAGGTCGACGCGGTGGTTGCGGGCAACGGAGGCTGCGGACTCTGCACGCCGAAGGAGACGGGTTCGTGCATCGCTGCCGAAGTCCTCGGAATCCCATCCGTAATGGTTGCGGGCCCGGGCTTCGTCAAGCAGGCGAAGTCAACCGCACGGGCGTGCGGCGTTCGCGCGCTGCGCGTCGCAGAGTACCCGGGCTCGTTTGCGTCGCATACGCGCGAGGAGCTTGTAGCTAACACGCGCAAGGCCCTCTGGCCCGCCGTCAAGAAGGCGCTCGTCGAGCCTATAACCGATGCCGAGCTTGCCGCCGGCGAGGCGTCCGCTGCGCCGAACGGCGTCGTGCTGACGGGAACATATGCCGAGATCCAGCGCGCGTTCCTCGACTCGGGCTGGACGGACGGACTCCCCGTCGCGCCTCCGACCAAGGACGCGGTCGCGGAGTTCCTTCGCTTCACCGACCTTGCGCCTGACCGCGAGATCGGTGTCATACCGCCGGCGCAGCGCGCGGTGACGGTGCGGCATGTCGCGGTGAACGGAGTGATGGCGGGGTGTCCTCCGGAGTTCATGCCGGTCCTGCTTGCTTTCGCGGAGGCGATGAAGGCGGGGGATTTCCGCAGGACGCTCGTTTCGACGCACGCGTGGACGCCGTACTGCTGGCTGAACGGACCCGTCGCGCGCCAGCTCGGGTTCGACTCGGCGCAGGGCGAGATCTCCGAGCCGAAGAACGCGGTGCTCGGACGCTTCATAAACCTCGCGATGGTAAACCTCGGCGGATACCGCGTGAAGGAGAACCGGATGGGGACGTTCGGCTACCTGATGCCGTTCACGCTCGTGGAGAACGACGCGGCGGCGATAGAGGTCGGCTGGAAGCCGTACCACATGCAGCAGGGATACGGGCTCAACGACTCGACGCTTTCGTGTGCGTCGGCGATAAACTGGGGAAACAACCTCGTGCCCGCGTCGTCCGATCCCGAGGTGATCAAGAACATGATCGCGTGGGACGCGGTGGAGAAGCAGCAGATGGCGGTCGGAAGCGGCATGCCGCGCGTCTACCGCACGTTCCTCCTCACGCCCGACGTCGCGCGCGATCTTGCGAAGGCGTACAAGTCGAAGGACGACCTTGAGGCAGCGCTCGTGGAGACGGCGCGAAATCCGCTCGGCTCGCGCGCCTACGCGAACTACTACGGCAACCCGGGGAGCGCGTTCGACCCCGCGACGTGTCCGCTCGCCCGCCAGGAGGCGGCGATAGCCGAGGCGGAGGGCGCGAAGGAGACGGCGACTCCTCCGTGGCTCGCGTGGACCGGGCTCAAGTCGATGAAGACCGTCCCCGCGATGCAGGACGGCAAGAGCATCTTCCTCGTGACGGGCGATCCAGCGCGCAACAAGGAGCAATGCGTCCCCGGCGGAGGCTCGGCGACGGTGAAGATCGTCCTTCCCGCGAAGTGGGATGCGCTCATGGCGGAGAAGGGCTACGAGCCGCTTGAGAAGTTCATGCTCAGGAGCGACATGAAGCCCGACGTCCCCAAGCCGAAGGTGCGCGGCTACGACCGCCCCGGGGTGCGCGCCGACGTAGGCCCCGGCATGCGGCGCCCGCAGGGGAACGGCCAGGGCTTCGGCGGACAGGGCATTCGCCGCCGTCCGCAGGGAGGGCGCGGCCCCGGGATGCGCCGCCGCCGTCCGTCTTCGGACGAGTGATGTCCGTCGCGGAGCGACGGACCCCCTGTAGTGGAGATGTGTGATTCTGCAATGTCCGTCGCGGAGCGACGGACCCCCTTGTAGTGTGGCTGCGGCGTTGTTGCAGGGGGTTGCGTCGCTCCGCGACGCAACGTAATATGACGAGGAGTAGGTAACTGAATAGTCGCTGTACATTCACAATTCTCGCATTCTCCCGATTCTTTTGATTTGGGCGAGAGTTGTGAATGTCCGTCGCGGAGCGACGGACCCCCTGTAGACTGTGGTTTCATGGTTTAGGGGGTTCCGTCGCTCCGCGACGGAACATCATACCCAAATGGACTATTGATGAAATGGCTGGGGATTGCTTATAATGGACGCATGAAAATCAAACATGCGCTTATTGTTTCAGTTGCGTACTTCGTCGCTCTATGCGCTTCCTTCGGGACGGCGCACGGCGCCGAAAATCCCACGAACGGGCTTCTCATGAAGACGTTCGAGTTCGGCGACAGCGGCGTATGCGCCGCGAACTTCATCGAACGCGAACTCGACTGGAGCGGCGCGGAGCGTGTGTCCGGCTTCGGCCGCGTCAATTCCTCCGACGGATGGAAGAAGGGCATGATGGTCGCATACAAGGGATGGTTGTGGAACCGCACGGACAAGGACGTCAAGTGGGCGTTCTTCGAGAACTTCGACAACGCGGCGATGGTCAAGGTCGACGGGAAGAAGGTGCTCGAAGACGGCGAGTACCGCAGCACGACGTCCGCCGCCGTCACGCTCGCGCCCGGCGCGCATTTCTTCGAGGCGCGCTTCGCCAACTACTCGGACCACGGAGGCCCCTCGAAGGAAAGCTGGCAGGGCTGGCATGGATGCCCCGCGCTCGGCTTTGCCGTCAACAAGGGCGGCGACACGAACGCATGGCTCGGGGGCGGCGCGTACGACGGACTTTCCGAGGCGAATGACTTCACGACTGCAAACCCTGGCGCAAAGGAGCCCAAGGACGCGCGCGCACCGAAGATCGCGACTTATCCGCAGCGGAAGCGTCCGTCGATCGCAAAAGGTACGATGCTTGCGGACAACGGACGCCTCATGCGAGGCTGCTGCATCACAACCACCAATGATGGCAATCCGCCAACGCGCGAGGGCCTCGCGACGGTGCGCGACGTCGGGCTGAACGTCGTCCACTATTACGCGGAGTGCCCTCACGCGAAGTATCCCGCGGAAGGCGCAAAGCCCGGCTATTCCGTCGCGGAAGTCGACCGCGCGGTCAAACTGACGCGCGAGCTGGGGCTTTACCTCGTCCTGAACCTCTACGAGCCGCCGGGGACGTTCAAGTA
This sequence comes from Kiritimatiellia bacterium, assembly GCA_016284515.1. GTDB lineage: Bacteria > Verrucomicrobiota > Kiritimatiellia > RFP12 > UBA1067 > UBA1067. The sequence goes on from JAEEOY010000107.1 coordinate 5,322, forward strand.
CGAGTGGACGATGGACTTCTGGAAGTTCTATGCCGCGCGCTACAAGGACGAGACGCACGTCATCTACGAAATCCACAACGAGCCAGTCACATGGTCGCCTCCGTACGTCGGCGAAAACGCGAATCCGAAGGGCGCGCTCAAGATGAACGTCGACGCGTACAGGTACATCCGCTCGGTCGCGCCCGATACGCCGCTTCTCGTCTTCTCGTATTCGCAGTTCCGCGACGACATGGGTCCGGAGGCGATGAAGGACATTAAGGCCTTCGAGGAAGGCGTCGGAGGAGATGCGAAGTCCATCTGGAGGAACACCTGCATATCGTTCCACGGATACGGCGGGGCGCGCGGAACGGAGAAGGCGGCGAAGTACCTGATGGATAAGGGATATCCGCTTTTCATGACCGAATACTACAGCTTCCCGTGGGGCGGAGACTCAAACGGACAGAACGACAGCGAGCTTACTGGATTCTGCGAGGAGAACGGCATTTCGTGGATGACGTTCCTCTTCACGCCGCCAGCGCCGTGGGGACACGACGTGACGAATCCCGACCGCTTCAGCGGACTTCTCGATAAGGCGGGCATCGCGTGGAAGCCCGACTTCGGCGCGTGGCCCAAGCCGCGTCGGCTTGTCACCGACGGCGGCAAGGCGTACAGGCTCGGAGCGTTTGAAAACGGCAAGGTTGCGGGACACCTCATATTGACGCCGACAGGCGCGCCGACGGATGAATTTGCGATTGACGTAATCGAGCCAGGCTACTACAGCGTGACCCTTGAAGGCGTCGGCGGAAAGGATGGGAATCCAGTCCGCAAGGAGGCGTTCTTCGACGCGGGTCGAAGGGTTCTGCGCCTTCCGAAAAAAGGGCGCAATGTGAAGTCCGTTGTGATCGAGCCCGTTGCGAAGGGTCCGCTTGCCGACGGCGAGTACGCGTTCGTGAACAAGGCGACGGGCCTGCAGCTTGTGTTCAAGGACGGCACGCTCGTGCAGGGCGCGAAGACGGACGCTCCCGAGGGGAGGCTTGTCCTCAAGCACCTTGGCGGCGGACAGTATCTGGTCACCAACAAGGTCAACGGACAGGTGCTGATACGACAGTGGTCTGGTGGCGACGGCGTAGGCTTTGCGACGTGGGGCTGGGAATTTCCAGAGACGCACCAGCGCTGGATATTCCGCCGTGAGAAGGGCGGCGGCGTCTACCGGTTCGCCTGCATGGACGACGGACACGACTTCACCGTCGCCGAAGGAGGCGCGGGTGCGAAGATGCTCCAGTGCAACAAGAAGTACGCCGGCGAAGACATCCGCCAGTGGATCGTCACGAAACTTTAACAAGAGAAAGGAAACAAGATGAAGAAAGTCGCAGTTGCCGTTTCGGCGGCGATGCTCGCAGGCGCGGCCGAGGGAATCGAGTTCGCCGCCTATCAGTTCAGAAAGTGACTAGATGAATTTCTGAACTCCTTAGTGAAGTGCGTCGTCAAGTGGCGCGCGTGCGTCGCTAGAAAGCGATGTCCGCGTTGGCGAGTTTCGGCACTCTGGTGATAGGCTGGCGCAGCATATTGTCGCCGACTTCAAACATCTCCAGGGTGCCGGATATCGTTATTTGGCTTTCCTCGGGCGGATAGTTCGTCGGCCAGGCGTATGAGTCCTTGGGCACGAACTCCAGGACCAAGGAGGCGGCGCAGCAGGCGCATCCTGCGGAATTCCCCACGAGGCATCCGTAGTGGCGTTCCCCGTCCTCCTCGTCTACGCCTGTGAGGAATTTCCCGGAAACACGCATCGACTTGCCGGCGAATTCGGCTGGGTTTGCCGCAAGGCGATACGTGTAGGTCGCCTGCATCGTGGCGTTCATGCGCGTGAAGTCTATGTCGACTTCGGCGGAATCGCCGGCATCCGCCGCGTGGGGCGTCGGTGGATCGACTTCGCGCGTCGTGGAGTCTACGCAGAGCAGGGCTGCGGCTGCAAGGGCGGCAACGACAAGCGCTGCCGTGGTGATGGTCTTGGCATTCATCTTAGGAATCTCCCTATTGTTGACATTGCAAGGAATCCGATTATGTCCACGCCGACAATCGTCGAGCCGACGGGCGTGCCGGCGATTACCGCGACGAGTATCCCGATGGTGGAGCATACAACCGAGAACACGGCGGCGACGATCGTGACGGAGCGGAACGACTTGGCGACGCGCATCGCCGACACGGCGGGGAACACGAGGATCGCCGTGACGAGCAGCGTGCCGACAAGCCGCATGGAGACGACGATTACGACGGCCACGACAACGGCCCATACTGCGTTGAAAAGGGCGGTGTTGGTGCCGCAGGCCCTGGCGTGGTCTTCGTCGAACGTCACGTCGAAGAGCCGGTGGTACGAGAGGATCCAGCAGACGACTACGCCAAGCGAAAGCCCCGCCGAGAGCCAAAGGTCGGTGGCGGTGAGGGTCAGGATCGAGACGGACCCGAAGAGCGTGGTGCAGACGTCGCCCGAGACGTTGGAACTCGAAGGCTTGAGGTTCATCAGCAGGTAGCCCGTCGCCATCGCCCCTACGGATAGCATGGCCAGCGTCGCGTCGCCTGCATTCTTCGCGCCGCGAGACGACTTGAGCAGGACGAGCGCGCACGCAATCGTCACGGGTAGGCTCAGCGCCATCGAATCCGCGAAATTGAGAACCCCCGCGACGGCCATCGCGCCGAATGCGACGTGGGAGAGTCCGTCGCCGATGAACGAGAGCCTCTTCAGAACGAGCGGAACGCCGAGGAGCGCGGCGGAGAGCGAGATCAGGACGCCTGCAACGAGTGCGTTCCTGACGAACGGGAAGCTGAAGTACTCGACTATCTGGTCGATCATTTCCTTGCCCTCCTCCCGAACGATGCGTTTGCGCCGAGCGTCAGGACGTGCGTCGCGATGTCAAGCGCGCCGTCCAGGTCGTGCGACACCATGACAACTGCGATTCCGCCTGAGTTTATGCCGTGCAGCATGCGGTAGAAGTGAGACGTCGCCTCCGGATCGAGCCCCGTCGTCGGCTCGTCAAGGAGCAGCAGCCGGCACTCGCCGCAGATGGCGCGGGCGAGAAGCACGCGCTGGCGCTGCCCGCCGGAAAGCTCGCGGTAGCACTTTTGGGCGAGCATGTCGACGCCAAGCCGCTCCATGGCCTCCGCTGCGCGTCGCCTCTCTGCGCGCGAGTAGAAGGGCCTCAGTCCGCGGAGCGCCTGGCAGCCTGACTGCACGACTTCGCGCACGGACGCTGGGAAGTCGCGCTGAAACGGACCTTGCTGGGGAAGGTATCCGATGCCGCCGTCGCCAAGACCTGGCGCGAGCGCAAGCGTCCCTCCGACTGGCTTCAGGAGTCCGGCAATGCACTTGAGAAGCGTCGTCTTGCCGGCGCCGTTTGGTCCGACGATCGAGACGCAGTCCCCTGCCCCGACCGTGAAGTCGGGGCAGGGGGTGATGGCGGTTGAGCCATAGCCAAGCCGCAGGTCGCGGCATTCAACGAGATTCGTCATGGTCCGCGGATTTAGTTGAGGGCTTCCTTGAGCGTCTTTAGATTGCGCGCCATCACGTCGAGGTAGTGCGTCTTTGCCGCCGCATCGCCGCCCGTCGACTGAAGGGAGTCGAGCGTGAGGATGCGCTGGTCATTTGACTTGGTCGTGCGGCGCACGGTCTCGGCGATCTTGTGCTGCGCGCCCTCCATCGTGAGGATGACCGGGAGCGACAGTTCGTCGACCTTCCTAGCGAGGAACGCCACCGTCTTGAAGCTGGCCTCGCTTTCGGCGGAGCACCCGGCGAAGGCCGCGAAGTAGTCGAGCCCATAGTCGTCAGCGAGGTAGCGGAACGGAAACCGATCCGCGACGAGCAGTGTCCTGCGCTTTGCCGCGGCGACGGCGGCTGCATAGGCGCCGTCAAGGTCGGCCAGGCGCCTGCAGTAGGCGCCTGCGTTCGCGTTGTATGTCGCTGCATTCGCGGGGTCTATTCCGGCAAGCTCGGCGGCAATCGCCTTTACGAGTGTCGCGGCGTTGCGCAGCGAGAGCCAGACGTGTTCGTCTATCTCGTGCTCGTCTTCGTCGTGATCCTCGTCGTGGTCTTCGTCGTGGTCGGCCTCGTGGTGGTGATGCTCGTGCTCCATGCCCTCGACGATTTTCTCCTCCTTGGCGGAGGTGCCGAGCGCTTTCACGAGACTAAGGACGCGCCTCCCTGGGTTTGCCTTTTGGGCGAGGGCGCGCTCTGTCCATTCGTCCGATTCCCCGCCGACGAACACGAACAGGTCGCACGCGGCGATCTTCCGCAGGTCGGCGGCGGAGGGCGAATAGCTGTGCAGGTCGACTCCGCTCTGCTGGAGCATGACGAGGTCGGTTTCCGCAAGCCGCTCGCCGAGGACTTCCCGCGTCCAGTCGAAGACGGGGAAGGTTGTTGCGACGATCTTGATGCGCGGTTTCTCCGCCGTTTGATTTGCGGCGGACGCCATCTGCGCGGCGAAGGCCAGGCCCGATGCCGCGACAACGGCGGCAGTGAAAAGTGCTGTTGCTTTCATTTGATTTCCCTTGATTAAGTTGGCTTGGCTTAGAACTCGACGCAGAGGCTTACGCCAGCGACTGCGACGAAGCCCTTGCGGTAGGCATGGCGTCCTGCGCTTGTGAACTGGTCATACAGGTCGATGCAGGGGACGAGCTTCACATGTGGGCAAAGCTCGACCTCAAGCTCGGCTCCGACGTGCATGTCGCGGAACGCAAAGCGGTCGCTTTCGAAGTCGACCTTGTTCCGGCGCGGGTTGCCGAAGCCGATCCCGGCGTGGGTCGAGAGGTCGACTCCCTCCACGAGCTCCCATTCGCGCCTGAGGCCGAACACGCCGTAGAGCGCGCCGGACCACTTGTCTATGTCGCAGTTCAGCCCAAGGAACGGCGTAACCCAGGGAGTGTCGTATTCGAATTCGAGTTCAACCTCCTGCGTGTTGGGCTCGTCTCCGCCGCAGGCCTTGTAGATGTACGCGGCCTTTGCGGCGAAATCGCCGAGTTTCAGTCCGTAGCCGGCTTCCGTCTCGATTTCGTTGTAGCGTCCGCGGCGTCCGTCGACGTTGGTCATGTCGTAGCACGCCTCGACTCCGATGAAGAGTCCGTTCCATTCGACCTCAGCTTCGTAGCCGAAGACGCTTTCGGGGTTTTCGACCATGCCGCGTTCGATTTTCCTGGAACTGTAGAATACTGAAGCCTCGACGGAAGGAAGTCCGATGGACGACTCCGTTTCGGCGAGTTCATTTGTGGCGCCGTCGGCGAATGCCGGTTGCGCACCCATCGCCAGCGCGGCTACAACCGCGCAGGCGACGGGATTTACCGTCGTTTTGTGCATTTTGTGGTTCTTTCTTTCGATGTGGGTGTATGAATTTTCCAACAGGCGCAGGAAATCGCGTCCGCGACATCCTGCGACAGGCAGTGGGTGCCGCCTGGTTTCAAGGGTGCAGTCTGGCCAAAGGCAGACCGCGCCTACACTCACTCGTTGAACTGAACCTTCTGCGCGACGAGCGACAGGATTGTGGGCACGGCCTCGGTCGGGACGATCGGGTCGGCCGCAGTGATCGGGAGGGGCGCGGTTGTCGCGTCCGCTTCAGTTCCCGTTCCGGTCAGCTGGAAATTGGCGACGCAGTGCTGGATCTGTACGCATATGGGACAGCTTTCGCCGCTGCAGTCGTGGTCGGCTTCATGCGCGACGTATGCCGCCGAAAAAACCTGAACCCCAAGCAGAAAGGCGGCGCCAACGGCGGCAAGAATCCGCCGTGTTTTCTGTCCTGCGCGACCTAGTCTGCTGAAAAATTGCATTTGTGATATTATATCATTTTCCCATTTGCGGTGCATAGGGCGGCTCGACAGCGTTTTCAAAAGTCCGACCCCGCGCTCTGCGCCGCCTGGCGTCTGGCGGATCGTTCTTCAGCCGCAAAGAACGCAGAGGACGCAAAGGTCAAAGGCTCTGTGCAGCTGCACCGGCTCGTCATGGTCTTCCACGGCGGCGACTGCGTGCTGTGCGAAGAGGTGTGATCTGCATATCACGAATTCGTCTGCTGGATCGCTGTCTTCTGGCGAGTTGGTCCTTTGGTAATGACCCAAACGGACTATGGCGCACAGGGGTGTACGTTGTGTATAATCTGTGCCATGAAAATGCAACTTATGGTTTCTGCAGTTTGCCTTGCAACAGTTTCCGCCTTTGGCGGCATCAAAGACGCCTACACGGGCCGTTTCCGCCTTGGCGCGGCGCTCGGCAAGTGGGTTTACGAACAGACTCCGAACGCGGAGTCCGACCTCGTCGCCGCGAACTTTAGTTCCATCACAGCCGAGAACGAGATGAAGCCCGAACGTGTGCAGCCGCGCGAAGGCGAATTCCATTGGGATTCAGCCGACAAGTTCGTCGCCTTCGGAGAGAAGCATGGAATGAAGATCATCGGACACTGCCTCGTGTGGCACTACCAGACGCCAGACTGGTTCTTCAAAAACGCCGATGGTTCCAAGGCCGACCGAGAGACGCTGATCGCGCGGATGCGTACTCACATCCACGCGGTCGTCGGACGCTACAAGGGACGCGTCCACGGATGGGACGTCGTGAACGAGGCTTTCGACGACGCTGGCGCTCTCCATCCCTCGCCCTGGCGCGACGGAATCGGCGAGGACTTCATCGAGCTCGCGTTCCGGTTCGCGCATGAGGCAGACCCTGACGCGGAGCTCTACTACAACGACTTCAACATGTTCAACCAGAACAAGATCGCCGGCGTCCTCAGGATGGTGCGCGAATTTCGCGCTAAGGGCGTGAGGATAGACGGCGTGGGGCTTCAAAGCCACAATGGACTCGGCGGGCCCGCCGTAGCTGACTACGAGCGCAGTATTCAGCGCATCGGTGCAGAAGGCTTAAAGGCGATGGTCACGGAACTCGATGTGAGTGTGCTGCCTAACGCGTGGGGTCTCACGGCCGATCCGACGAAGCTTCACGACTACGAGGAGAAGTACAACCCATACACGAAGGGATGCCCTGCGGATGTCCTTGAGGCGCAGGCGAAGCGCTACTGCGAGCTATTCGAAATGTACCTTCGGAACTCCGACATAATCGACCGCGTCACGCTCTGGGGCGTCAACGATGCGACGACGTGGTTCAACGACTACCCCGTGCCGGGTCGCACGGACTATCCGCTCTTCTTCGACAAGAACCTCAAGGCGAAGCCGTGCGCGGAGGCGGTCGAGAAGCTCGGGCGCGAATGGAAGGGCGAGAAGGCGGCACTGAAGGCGGACGGAATGCAGAAGGCGCTTTTCAAAAGCTTCCGCGTCGAGGGCAAGGATGCGCTTCCTCCGTGCGACGAGAAGACGCAGTTCCGCAATCCTATCGTCGACGGAATGGCTCCCGATCCATCCGTAACGCGCAAGGGCGACGACTACTATCTCGCGAACAGTTCGTTCGGCTATTTCCCGGGCGTTCCCGTGTGGCACTCGAAGGACCTCGTCAACTGGGATTTCTGCGGATACGTCCAGTCGCGCAAGAGCCAGCTCGGCATGAAGGACGGGCTTGACGTAAACCACGGCGTCTATGCTCCTGACATCAAGTACAACAAGTTCAACGACACGTTCTACATGATCGTCTCCGTCGTCAATGCGGGCGGCGCGATGGTCTACAAGACGAAGGATCCGTATCTCGGATGGGGCGAGCCGATCCACGTGGCGGTGCCTGAAATCGACCCGGGCATCTTCTTCGAGGACGAGACGACGGCGTACATCGTCAACAACGACTTCGCGCCTCCGACGGGGGAGGAATACCCAGGGCACCGCACGATCCGCATGCGCAAGTACGACCTTCTCAACGACAAGCTGGTGGAGGGATTTGAGAAAATCGTCGTCAACAAGGGCGTGAAGCCCGAGGACAAGCCGATCTGGTGCGAGGGTCCGCATCTCTACAAGATCAACGGCGCGTACTATCTCATGACTGCGGAGGGCGGCACGGGATACATGCACAGCGAAGTCATTTACCGAGCCGAGAACGTGGAAGGTCCGTACGTTCCCTGCAAGGTGAATCCCATCCTCACGCAGCGCGATCTTCCGTACGGACGCGAGAACGGAGTCTACTGTGCGGGGCACGCGGACCTCTTCGAGACTGCGGAGGGAGACTGGATGGCGGTGTTCCTCGGAATACGTCCGTACGCAAGAGTCGGTGGCGGGGACTATACGCCCACTGGACGCAACACCTATCTTCTTCCGGTCAAGTGGATCGGAGAGGGCGCCGAGCGTCAGCCGATAATCCTAGATCAGGGGAAGAGCGTTCCGCTTGTCGTGGAGAAGCGTCCGTGGCAGATCGCCGCCGCGAAGTGCGCCGACTCCGCGCCGCTTACCGGCAACAGGGTGTTCGAGGACCGATTCGAGACGGCGAAGGTCGATCCGCTGTGGATCCAGCTTAGGACTCCGGGCGAGTTCTGGTACCGCTCCGCCGTCGGCGGGAAGCCGGGGATGGAGATCGAGGCTCGCGCGGCGACGATCTACGAGCGCGGGAATCCGAGCTATCTGTGCAGGTGGCTGACAAGCCGCAGCTTCGACGTCGAGACGACGGTCGAGTTCTCGCCGCGCACAGCCGACGATCTCGCAGGGCTTGCGCTGGTGCAGAATGAACGCAACAACTACGTCCTCGGGAAGACGATTGATGCAGACGGAAATGTCTGCGCGGTGTTGACGCGATGCGACAAGAACGGCAGGCGCGCCGTCGCGTCGGTTCCAGTGGCGGACGGTGCGGTTTCGTTCCGCGCGGAGGGACGCGACGAGAAGCTGAGGTTCTTCCTTCGCCAGGGTGACGGCGAGTGGCGTCAGATCGGCGGCGAGGAGAAGGCGGACGTGCTCACGACCGGCACGGCCGGCGGCTTCATCGGCGCGACCGTCGGCATGTATGTGACGACGGGACGTTAAAATTGACAAGGAGACTTGCAATGTTGTTCGTAAAAAAGGCTCTGGCTATGGTTGCCGTAGCAGTGATCGGCGTTTCGTCTGCCGTTTTCGCACAGGAAGAGCCGCAGCCCTCGCAGGAGATGTCCGCGGCTGTCGCGGCCGCCGCGGAGACGACGGCTCTCGACCAGTGGGGCACGTACATAAGGCAGGGAGGGAAGACGATGTGGTTCATTGCCTTGCTGTCCGTTCTCGGAATCGGCTGTGCGCTCGAGCGCTTCTGGAATCTGCATAGAAGCAGGATTGTCCCTGACGGATTCAGCGTGCGTGTAGTGGCTTCCTGGAAAGCCGGGCGATACGCCGAGGTGCGTGAAATGTGCGAGAAGGACGGATCGATGCTGTCCCGCGTGGTTGAGACAATGCTACAGCACGCCGAATCTCGCGACTATGCCGAGGTGAAGCTTTTTGCAGAGGACAAGGCCGGACGCGAACTCAGGCTCGAGAACCGCAAGTCGGCGATGCTGGCAACGGCGGCAACGATTGCGCCCCTACTGGGATTGTTTGGAACCGTGGTCGGGCTCCTCGGCGCTTTTGGAACTGTCGCCGCGATGGGCGAGATGGGCGATGCGTCCGTGCTTGCGGACGACATAGGCAAGGCGCTTGTCACGACCGTTGCGGGGCTCGCGGTGTCCATGCCGTGTCTGTTCGCGTATGGTGTCCTCAAGAACAGGCTCGCTCTCTACTCCGTTCTTCTGGAGGAGGAGATCGCTGACCTCGTCAACCAGCTTTTCGTCAAGCGTTCCTGAAAGGTTTGGCCATGGCAGTGAATTACGAGGAGGGAGGTCTTCCGGAGGTGCAGCTCACTTCGATGATGGACTGCATATTCCTCATTCTGATATTCTTCCTGGTTTCGAGCCAGCTTAAGAAGATCGAGAAGGAAATACCCGTTGAGCTTCCCGAGGCGCACGCAGCCTCGGCTGTTAAAAAGGAGCTGGACATCCTGAAGGTCGCGGTCACAGCGGGAGGAGAGCATTTCGTAGACGGGAAGTCTGTCGGGCCTGGCGGATTGAGATTGGCGATCGGCGCTGCGGCGAAAGCGCCCGGCCGCCGCGTTCGGATCGACGGGGACATCGGCGCGCCTTTTGGAGCGATCGTCGAAGTTGTGGACGCATGCCAGCAGCACGGGCTTCGCGTTGTGGGCATACATACCGCTTCGGGGTTGGATAAATGAAAGTCGCGGGAAGGTTTCTCTGCGACGACGTGAGGCGCAGAGAGCGGGCCCGCCGCAGTCGCGAACCTCTGTGGGGGCTGGCGTCGTTTGTGCTCCATGCCATTCTCTTTGCCGCGGTTGTGCTCTTCACACCGGCCAGGAGCCTCGTCACTGGCGAAAGGCGCAGGTCGAATCCGGCTTCGCATCTCTCGTCGGAATCTATCAGCTCGCTCGACAGGAAACTGACGGCTGCACGCATGCGCGAGATGCTTGCGCTTCTGCGGCGGCTGCGCGAAACCCGCCGTGAAATGCGGCGCATAAGGGAAGTCATGCGCGCTGACTACGACACCCTCTTGGGAGGGTGTGACGCGGCTGCGCTCGACGGCGCGCCGGATCCTTCCGAGACGCCCGTGCCGGTAACGATCTGGGAAGCGTTCGCCGCGGCCGCCAGAGAGGAATGCGTCTCGACTGGCGACTATCGCGACATACGCGCTCTCGAGATGGCGGCGAAGCGCGGCCTGGCACTTGCGGAGGCGATGTCTCTCACGGACGTGGCGAGACCCGCGCACATCGTAGACGGGCTTGAAGAGTTGGCACGCCCTGCGCGGACGAAAGACGAGTTCGACAGGCACAAGGAGATCATGATCGATGTCCTGCGCGAGACCTCGCAGATGGCTGAGACGGCGTCGGCAATGCTTAAAGAGGCCAGGTCGATTATGCAGATCGACGGTTTCTCCCCCGAGGAGCGTCTTGAGAAAATGCGCAAGTCGATCGAAATGCGGCAGGCGCTCGACGCAGTGGCATCGGAGGATTCCGAGGAGAAGGCGAAGGATCTTGCGGGGCTGATGTCCGCCGCAGAGGGCGGATGCGTCGAACCGCCTGTTGCCGCCTTTGTGCCTGCGGAAATCCCGTCGGACGGAAGCCTGATAGTGCCTGGCAATACGGCTGCGATGTCGGATGCAGGTGTTTCGGTTGCAGTGAAAGCCGAGTGGATGTATGTTAACTCGTGGTATGTGATAGGACCTTTCCCCAACCCCGACCGCGTCAATCTCCGCCGCAAGTTCGCACCAGAGACCATTCAGGACCTTGACGCGACATACATCGGCAAGGACGGCCGAGAGCTCAGGTGGGTTTTCACCCAGGCCAAGAATGCCGACATCGGATGCTGGTGGAGCCCAGGCGTCATGAGCACGAGTGAAGTTGTCCCGAGGAATATGGAGGAGTTTTCGATATACTACGCATATGCAGAGGTCTTCTTCGACGAAGACTGCGACCGCTGGGTCGCAATCGGATCGGATGACAGAAGCGACATGTGGGTGAACGAACTTCCCGTGTGGAGTTCATCAAGCGAACTCAAGCCATGGCGCCAGGCGGAGGATTTCCGGCGGCTGCACTTCCGCAGGGGCTGCAACAGAATCCTCATTCGCGTCGAGAACGGTCCTGCGGACTGCGGATGGTCCGTGTGCATATCGATGAAGCCGTAGCGCAAGGCAGTCGAAATGTCCATCCTCCTCGGTTCGCCTCCAACCCAAATGGACTATTGAGTTTGCGATGGGCAATTGAGTATAATGTCGGGCATGAAAATCAATCATACTGCAGTCTCTTTCGTCGCGGCGATCGCCGCCTCGTGTGCGTCCCTCGCGGACGGCGCGAGAATATCAATCTCGCCCGACGCCAAGGGCGTGGATATGCCGAAGACGATGTACGGCATCTTCTTCGAGGACATCAACTATGCCGCCGACGGAGGCATATACCCGGAGCTGCTGGCGAACCGCGGCTTCGACTGGAAGACCAAGGACCTCGAGGGTTGGGAGGCCGACTACCGCGGCGGCGCGATGGCGCGCATCACGGTGCAGGAGAACGCGCCGCTTCACCCCAACACCGCGCGCCACCTGCGCATGGAGTGCTTCGGACCCGGCACTGGTTGCGGCGTCAGGAACAAGGGCTTCCACGGCGTCAGCGTCGAGGCCGGGAAGAAGTACGACCTCACGTTCTACGCACGCGGACTCGAAGGGTATGCCGGCGGACTCCGCTTTGTGCTTGAGGACGGACAGGAGGTCGTCTGCGAGGCGAAGCTCGCGAACGGCAAGATGTCCGTCGCGCCGAAGTCCGGTGCACTCGACCCGGCGGCCCCGGAATGGCGTCGGCACTCGTTCGTGTTCGCTCCGCAGAAGACTGTCATGAACGGAACGTTCTCCGTCCTCATGGACGCGCCCGGCACCGTCGAGCTCGAGCAGGTTTCGCTCTTCCCTCAGGAGACGTTCAACGGACGCAGGAACGGACTGCGCAAGGACCTCGTCCAGCTTCTCAAGGACCTGAAGCCGGGCGTGCTGCGCTTCCCGGGCGGATGCGTCGCGGAAGGCGACTGCTTCGAGCGCTGGTTCGACTGGAAGCGCACGGTCGGCGCGCTTGAGCGCCGCGAGACGATCTGGAACATCTGGGGCTACTGGCAGTCGTTCGGACTCGGCTACTACGAGTACTTCTGCCTCGCCGAGGACATCGGCGCGGAGCCGCTCCCCATCTGCCTCGCGGGCATCACGTGCCAGTTCCGCGGACCCAAGCTCGCGCCGCTCGATTCGATGGACTACTTCGCGCAGAGCATCTGCGACCTCATCGACTTCGCGAACGCCGACCCCAAGAAGAACAAGTGGGGCAAGCTCCGCGCCGAGATGGGCCACCCCAAGCCGTTCAACCTCAAGATGGTCGGCGTCGGAAACGAGAACTGGGGACAGGACTTCCTCGACCGCTACCTCGCGATCGCAAAGATCGTTCGCGAGAAGCATCCAGAGATAAAGCTCGTCTCTACGGCCGGCGCGTCGCCGATCGGCGGAGACCACGACCTCGCGTGGAAGACTCTCACCTGCCAGACGGCCGACATGGTTGACGAACATTTCTACGCGAACCCCGGATGGATGATGGGGCTTGCGCACCAGTTCGACGGATACGACCGCTCCAAGCCGAAGGTGTACGCCGGCGAATACGCGTGCCACGTCGAGGACAAGGCGAACAGTCTCTTCTCCGCGCTCTGCGAGGCGGCGTGCATGATGGGCTTCGAGCGCAACTGCGACGTCGTCGAGATGTCCAGCTACGCGCCGCTCTTCGGCAAGATCGGCTGCGAGCAGTGGAAGCCCGACCTCATCTGGTTCGACAACCTCCGCGCGTTCACGACGCCCAACTACCACGTGCAGAAGATGTTCGGCAACAACCTTCCGAGCATATACATCCCGTCCGCTGCGTCCGACGACGCAAAGGCACCCGAGACAACAGGTTCCGTCGGCTTCGCGACATGGGAGAGCACGGCTGAGTTCAAGGACGTCGTCGTGAAGGACGCCGCTGGGAAGACGCTCTTTTCTGGGACGCCCGATCCGTCTGCATGCGACCGCGGACTCGACGGCGAGTGGATCGTCAAGGAAGGCGCGGCGCGGCAGGTCCGCGAGTGGCCGACCTACGGCAGCTGGATGAACCTCAGGGGCTTCAAGTGGGATGGAGGGTCCATCCGCTTCAAGGCGCGCAAGACCGGCGGCAAGGAGGGCTTCATGGCGAGGTTCTTCAGCGCAGGGGAAAGCATGGTGCAGCTCAACATCGGCGGCTGGGGCAACACGCGCTCGGCTCTACAGGGCACGGGCTTCGGAATCAACGGCGGAGATGCGGCGTTCTTCGACTTCAAGGTCGAGGACAACCGCTGGTACGACGTCGAAGTCTCGTTCAAGGGCGGCATGGCGTCCGTCTCGATTGACGGCACGGCGCAGCTCAAGGACGTCTCTGTCGGCGGAATTCCTCCGAAGGACTTCCATCAGGTATGCGGATTCGACAAGGCGACTGGCGAGTACGTCGTGAAGTGCGTCAACCTCGCGGCGGACCATGCGCTTGACCTCGTCATCGACTTCGGCGCGGAGCTTCCCGCAGGGAACATAAAGGTTGAGACGCTGACAGGCGATCCCAAGGTCGTCAACGACATGGAGAATCCAGAACGCTGCAGGCCCGAGGCGAAGTCTGTTGCCTTCGCCGGCGGACGCGAGTTCAAGACGAATCTCCCCGCCTCCTCGCTCACGATCATCCGGGCGAAAAAATGAGAATCTTCGCCACCCAAATGGACTATTGAGTTTACGATGGGCAATTGCGTATAATGGTGGGCATGAAAATCAATAACACTGTAGCCGTTTCCGTCGCCGCGATAATCGTTGCTTCGGGCTTGTCCTTTGCGGAGGGCGCGGGGATTTCCATTCCGCGTGGAAGACCTCGCATAAACACTGAGCGCACGACTCTTGTGGCTGACAACGGATCGCTTCTCCGCGGAGCCGTGGTTCAGCACGACATTGAGGCGATGAAGAAGGCGAAGTCGTTTGGCCTCAACGCCGTTCACGACTACGCCGAGGGATGCGACCTAAGCTATCCTGCCGAAGGCTCGCGTGCGCCCGGCTATCGCGTGGAGACGATCGACAAGGCCGTGAAGCTCACGAAGGAACTTGGCCTTTACTACATCATGACGATCGGCAACGACCCTGGGAAGTTCAACAAGGAGTGGGCGATAGATTTCTGGAAGTTCTACGCTCCTCGCTACAAGGACGAGCCGCACGTCATATTCGAGCTTCACAACGAGCCCGTGCAGTGGGCGCCGCCGTACAACTCGGCGAACGCCAATCCCCCGGGCGCGGTGGAGATGAACGCGGAGTGCTGGAAGGTCGCGCGCGGCCTCGCGCCCGAAACGCCGATACTCGTCTTCAGCTATTCGCAGACGCCCTGGGATTCGGGCCGGCACATACTCGACGACGTGGCGCTCTTCAACAAGTGCGTCGGAATCGACGAGAAGGAGATATGGAAGAACACCGTCATCGCCTTTCACGGATATGCGGGGCCCGGTGCGACCGAAACGCCTGTGAAGACGGTCCTTAAGGCAGGTTATCCGATGTTCATGACGGAATACTACAGCTCGCGCTGGGGCCGCGATGCGGCAATCGGACGCAACGATCCCGAACTCACCGGATTTCTTGAGGAGGAGAAGGTGTCGTGGCTTTCTTTCCTTTATCTTCCACCGGGTATGTGGGGGCTTGACATCTGCGACGACAGGCGCCTGAAGGTCCCGACCGAGCTGGCGGGCATAACCTGGAAGCCGGACTACGGGAGCTGGCCGAAGCCGCGCAAGCTCGTCAAGGACAACGGAGGAAGGGCGTTCGAGCTCGGAACATGGCGGGACGGACGCATCAAGGGCGGCGTTACGCTCGTCCCGACGGGGGCGAAGGCGGACGAGTTCGTCCTGCGCGTCCGCGAGGCTGGATACTACAGACTGAAAGTCGCGTACGAAGCGTCATCCGGAGCGGAGGCCGCGGCGTCGTTTCTTGGCGAGCGCGCAGCCTCGTTCAAGCTTGACCGCGGCGCGGGCGAAGTATCGAAGACGGTGTTTCTTGAGCCTGCGCGCGGCGTGTTGAGGTTCGAGCGCACGAAGGGCGCTGCGAAAGTGACGCGCATAGACGTCATGCCGACGGAACGTGGTCCGATTCTGGACGGTGTGTACAAGATCATAGGCCGCGCAAGCGGACTCGCCCTCGCGTCCAACGGGAGCGTATTCCAGGACGACTATGCGGATAACAACGCGCACAAGTGGGAGTTCCTCAATCTCGGTGCTGGTCAGTACCGCATCACCACAAAGGAAGCGGGAGGCGTCCTAAACAGGATATTCTTCGGCAGTGACAAGGTGAACGTGGTATGGTATGGATGGGATAGTCCGTCGGGCGATCAGCGCTGGATACTGCGCCCTGGAAGCGAGAAGGGGTTCTTCCGCATCGCGCCTGCATCAACAGGCTACGATGTGATGATACGCTCCAGCGAAAAGGGTCAACAGCTCTCGCAGTGCGGCGAGGCGTTCTCTGGCGAGTTGTTCCGCCAGTGGAAGATCGTTCCGCCGGAGGAGAAGGTCGCCCCCGCGAAGTTGTCGCCCAACGGTAATTGAGGCGACACGGTAAACCTTCGATAGAAAGTCATTGTGGCAAAGCATGGTGCTAAAGCGTGGAGACGCGGCATCTTGCCGCGTCAGCATTGGAAGGTATCCCTGACGCGGCTGGAAGCCGCATCTCCAATATAGTCCGTTTGGGTCATTGTGGTGTTCTTTATTGATTTTGTATAATCTAGGCGCTAAGGAGGAATTGTCCATATGAACACGTCAATGAAAATCAAAATGCTGACTGTTGTCATCGCGACTGCGGCAGCATTTTTCGTGGCCAAGGCCGAGCAGGTTACATACCACCTCGAACGACTTGGCATCGGTTCGATGACGAGCGGATGGGGAACGCCGCAGATCAACAAGTCTATCGGCGGCAACACACTGCGCCTTCGTGTGGGCGGTGAATCACAGGACTTTTCGTACGGCATCGGAACGCACGCCGACAGCTACTTCGAATATCCTGTCAACGGTAAGGCTGCTTCCTTCTCTGTGCGCGTCGGTGTGGATCGCGAACAGGACGGCAAAGGGAATGTCTCGTTCTTCGTCAAGGATGAGAATGGCAACGTCCTTGCGCAGTCTGGCGAACTTACCGGTGTGAGCGATTCCGTTGTCCTTGAGGCAAATCTCGTGGGCGTGCAGACGCTCTGTCTCGTCGCAGACAAGGGGGATAGCGATAGCGACGACCATGCCGACTGGGTTGACCCGATCCTGACGATGGCGGAGGGCGAACGTTTGGATGAATCCAGGTGCGTTTGGTGCGGGCCTACCGACAGGGGCTGGGACAACCAGGACTGCTGGTCTTTTGGCGCCGTGCCGACTGCGGAACAGACCGCGGTGTTCGACATGAGTTGGCTTGTGAAGATGAATGGCGACGTAACGGTCTCGAATGTGGAGGTGAAGGCGAGCGCAACTCTCGATCTTCGCAAGGCGAACAGCCAGACGAACGGCAAGAACCTTTATGTGCAGGAAATGTCGGGCGACGGCAGTCTGCAGCTGACTCGTGCCGGAATCAAGCCGACATACACTTCAACGCGTTCGACGGTCTATGTCAATGTGCCGCGGATCGAGATACGCGAGGACGGTACGCACGATTCCTGGTTTGACGGCGGAAACGAAGAGGGGAAACGACTTGTCGTCAACTCGAACCTGTCCGGCAGCGGATATCTAAAATGCTACGGAAACGTGACGCTTGCAGGCGATACCGCCACTACAGGCTCGATCTTGCTTCAGTCAGGAAGCATTGTGAAGCGGCTTGTCGTGGCGGACGGACAGTGCCATCTTGCATCCGACAGCTCCGGCACGGTCGAGTCGATTGTCGTGACCGGCGGAACGCTTGACTTCGACGCGCTACGCGCGGCGTGTCCGAACGCAACCATCACTCCTTCGGTCACGGTTGACGACGGATCGATTAAAGTTGGGCCTCAGACCGCGATCACGCTCGGGACCGGAAGTTCCCCCGGCGTTCTCGAGGTGTCAGGCACGTGGAATGACGAGAACAAGGTTGCAGCGCTTGACAACATCACTCTCGCGCAAGGCGCTGACATCTCTCGCTTGACGGTAAAGCTCGCAATGGAGGGCGGCGAGACGGTGTTCTATTCTGTCGCGTACGAGGGCGGAAAGTATGTGCTTACCGTGGCGAGCGATCCGACGATCTATGTCTGGACGAATGGCAACGGCGACAAGATGTGGACAACTCCAGGCAATTGGAACAAGAATGCGGTGCCGAAGGCAGGCCATACTGCCAAGTTCTCCTCGGCCGCCGAGGTCAAGCTTTCCGGCTCCGTCTCTGTCGGAACGGTTGATGTAGCGGAGGGAGCAACTGTAAAGTTCGTGACGACCGATATCTGGGGTGTGCATCCGAGTGTGCAGTCGTGTGCCGTAACGGGAGCCGGAAAGATCCAGCTGTATCATGCGGGAATCAAGTCGTCGCGCACGGACAGCGAGCCGCTTGTGATCGATGTCGCGGAGGTGGAGATTCTCGACGCGGGAGACGGTCACGACAGCTGGATAGAGGGAAAAGGTGATGTCCCGACAGTAATTAATTCCGATTTGACCGGTTCCGGATTTTTCATCGGACGCAACGCCCTGACTTTTGGCGGCGACAATAGCGCTTTTACGGGAAAGGCTAAAATCGAAGGAGTCGGCAACTATAACCAGGCGGAGCGTCGGTTCACCAACCCTGCGGCAGGTTTCTCGTCAGCTTCAAAAGTCGAGATATGGGGTTTCCTTCTTCTGGACTTCAACGTGGGCGAAATTTCCTTCACCAATCTGACCTTCCGCGAGAGCTGGGGCGCGGCGATATATCTGCTGAAGGACGCCGAGGTGACGATGAACGTCGCGGACGGATCCATCTACAACAACTATCAGCCTAATGTCGGATTCCAGGTCATGGAAAGGGTCGAGGGCTCGTACGCTCGCGACAATGCGACGGCGGGTTGCGGCGGTTTTACGCTTCGCATGACAGGAAGCGGGACTTTCGACAACGGGCTTTCCCACGGCTATATTTTTGAAGCTGCGTCTGGAACGACGTCCTTCTCGTTCAACAACACTGATGCGACATATCGGGTCAAGAGCGGAGCCGCGATTTCAGGCTCCGCAACAATCGGCGCCGTGGCTTTCGAAAGCGGTGCGAAGGTTCTGCAGACCTATGACAGCACCACTCCGGCTATGCCTGTGCTGACGCTCACCGGCGACTACGACGTCTCCGGCGTTCTCTTCGGCGTGACGAATCCAGCAGATCTTCCTGCCGCCACGAAGGAGGCTACGCCGTTCACGATGCTGACGGCAACCGGGACGCTGAGCGGAGCGCCAACGACGGATGCGATCTACAAGCCGGAGGGCAGCGCCGCAGGCATTAAGTGGGTCGCCGCCAAATCCGACAACAGCGTCGTCCTCAAGGCTGCTGCTTCGGGCTTTATCGTTGTTGTCTACTGAGATCATCTGCTACTTGCAACACCGTTTGCACACTTCATGTGCAGACCGCCAGAATGTATTCCCCTCGTTCTGGCGGCCATTTTACATTCATAGATTCCGCGTAAAAGTGCATCCAGTCAGACTGTAGGAATGGATGTTTCATCCGCTTTTTCGGCCATCTAATTCACGCGTGCGTTCGGTGCGGACATGGCCGCGCTATAGTCCAGTCGGGTGATAGTCGGCAGTAGCCCAAACAATGTATAATATGCGACATTTCTGCAGGACGCAGGCGTTGCGACGCCATGCTGCCATGCGGGAAACATCGTAAACAACAATACAACATCCGAAAAATGGGAATGAAAATAGTCAAAACAACGGTTGCCGTTTTGTTCTCTGCAATAATGGCGTCCCTGGTTCCGTTGCGCGCGGACGACAGCAATGCCGAATCCACCTGGATTGGCCCTGCCGACTCGTCGGAAGGTTCGATGTTCGTGGACAGCAGCTGGAGTCCAGAGGGTAGGCCGATCAATCTGCTGATATTCAACTCGGGCAGCATTGCAAAGACAGCGCTCATCGACAAAAAGGCAAAATTTTACGGCGAAGAGTGGCTTGAGTGGGGGGCATATGCGCGAATCGGCGACAACAATGTCAATGCGTTCTTCGGTGAGGGCACGACTAACTGCGTTGTCTGGCGCT
>JAEEOY010000108.1 GCA_016284515.1 Kiritimatiellia bacterium
ATCCTTTCGATGAAAATGAAGGAGGCGGCCAGGCTCCTTTCGGAGGGCCGCCTCAGCGTCAAGGAGGTTGCCGCCCGCACGGGCTTCAACTCTCCGCAGTATTTCTGCCGTTCCTTCCGCGCCTACTTCGGACGCTCCCCTCTGGAGCGCTAGACGCACGCAACGGAGATCTTCGCGGCGTGGCCGTTGAGATCGGTCGCCTCCGCGGAGACTTCGCCGAAGGAAAGCTCGACGGCAAGCGTCTCGCCCTTCACGTAGTCCGCGTGCGCCTCGAGCGCGGCGCGCATCTCGGCATCCGTCTCGACCTTCACGACGATGCGCTGCGTGACTTCGAAGTCCGCCTCCTTGCGCATCGACTGCACGTGGCTCACGAACTCGCGTGCAAGTCCCTCCGCGACGAGCTCAGGCGTGAGCGCCGTCTCGAGCGCAACAACCGTCGCGCCTTCGGAGGCGACGACGAGCCCCGCCTTCGGGGAGCGTGTGACAAGCACGTCATCGGCGGTGATCTCGACGCCCTCAACCGGAACGGACGGGGACTCCGGCGTCCCCGAACCCCGTCCAAAGAGTTTGTCTTCGCCAAACCCGCCCTTCGCGATAGCCGCTGCAACGGCCTTCATCTTCGGACCGCACTTCTTGCCGAGGGTCTTGAAGTTCGCCTTGTAGCTGACCTCGCAGAGCTCCGTCTCGTCGGCGACGAACTGCACCGACTTGACGTTGAGCTCGTCCATGATGAGGTCTTCGAGACCCTTCACGTCGGCACCGGCGATGCGGATTGCGCTGAGCGGCTGGCGAACCTTGAGGTCGTTGTCGGCCCTCAGGCGGCGTCCAAGCTCGACAACCGTCTGCACGGCGGCCATGCGCTTTTCGAGCGGAAGGTCGCGCGCCGCGGCGTTCGCCGTCGGGAAGTCGCAGAGATGCACGGATTCCGGGTCGTTCGCGCCCTTGAGGTTGGTGTAGATTTCCTCGGCCATGAAAGGCGTGAACGGAGCCGCGACCTTCGAGAGCTGGACGAGCACGTAGCGAAGCGTCCTGTAGGCGCAGAGCTTGTCGCCGTCGTTCGTCGACTTCCAGAAGCGGCGGCGAGAGCGGCGGATGTACCAGTTCGTGAGATCCTCGACGAACTTCACGAACGGCCTCACCGAGCGCTGCAGGTCGTAGACGTCCATCGCCGCGGTAACGTCGGCGATGAGGGTCTCCATCGAGGAGACGATCCAGCGGTCGAGAACGTTGTCCGATTCGGGATAGACGACTTCAGCGTCGTTGAACCCGTCGACGTTCGCGTAGGTGACGAAGAAGGAATACGCGTTCCACCACGGGATGAGGAGGTCGCGCATGAGCTGCTTGACGCCGTTCTCGGAGAACTTGAGGTTCTCAGCGCGTACGACGGGCGAGTAGATCATGTAGAGGCGAATCGCGTCCGCCCCGTAGGTGTCGAGCATCTTCGTCGGATCGGGGTAGTTCTTGAGGCGCTTCGACATCTTCTTGCCGTCCTCGGCGAGGACGAGTCCGTTGACGATGACGTTCCTGTACGGGCTCTTGTCGAAGAGGCAGGTGCCGAGCACCATGAGCGTGTAGAACCAGCCGCGCGTCTGGTCGAGCCCCTCGGCGATGAAGTCGGCGGGAAAGAACCTTGAGACCTTGTCGTCCATGGGCAGGGGTGCGGGGGCGCCAGAACCCCCGTCCGTTCCGCCCATGTAGTGCTGCTGCGCATACGGCATCGAGCCCGACTCGAACCAGCAGTCGAGCACTTCGGGCGTGCGGTGGTATGTCTTGCCGTCCTTCTTGATGACGATCTTGTCGATGAAGTGCTTGTGGAGGTCGGTAACCTTCTCGCCGGAGAGCTCCTCGAGCTCCTTCGCCGAGCCGACGCAGATCATGTCCGACGGATCGTCGTCGTTCACCCACACCGGGATGCAGCTGCCCCAGAAGCGGTTGCGGGAGATGTTCCAGTCGCGCGCCTCCTCAAGCCAGTTGCCGAAGCGCTTCTCGCCGACGTAGTCGGGCGTCCAGTGCACACCCGCATTGTTCTTCGCGAGACGCTCGTGGAGATCCTCCACGCGCACGTACCACGCGTCGATCGCGCGGTAGATGAGCGGGGTGTCGGTGCGGTCGCAGAACGGATACGAGTGGACGATCGTCGCCTGATGGACGAGCTTCCCGCTCGCCTTGAGCATCTTGATGATGTCCTTGTCGCAGTCCTTGCAGAAGCGCCCCTTGAACTCGGGAACAGCGGCCGTGAAGGCGCAGGACTCGTCGAGCGGATCGACAAACGCGTTCATTCCCGCCTCGCGGCAGACGCGGAAGTCGTCCTCGCCGTACGCCGGCGCGATATGGACAAGACCAACGCCGTCGTCCGTCGTAACGTAGTCGTCGTTGAGGACGCGGAACGCGCCCTCCGCCCTCTTGTCGGCGAAGTAGGGGAAGATCGGCTCGTATTCGACGCCCTTGAGCGCCGTGCCCTTGAACTCTGCGACGACCTCGTACTGCTCCTCCTTCTTGAAGATGTGCGGAAGCCTCGCCTTCGCCATGACGTAGACGGGCCGCGCGTCGTCAGTCACGTCGCGCACTGCGACGTAGTCGATGTTCGCGCCCGCGCAGATCGCGAGGTTCTCGGGAAGAGTCCAGGGAGTTGTCGTCCAGATCAGGAGATAGACGGTAGGCTCCTTCGCCAGAAGCGCCTTGAGCTCGTCGCTCGCGCCGGAGAGCGCCTTCGCCCTCACCGTCACGGTCGGATCCTGCACGTCCTTGTAGTTGCTGCCCGCCTCGAAGTTTGAGAGCGGGGTCGAGAGCTTCCAGCTGTAGGGCATGATGCGGTGCGAGCGGTAGACGCGGCCCTGGTTCCAGAGCTGCTTGAACACCCACCACACGGACTCCATGAAGCCGAAGTCCATCGTCTTGTAGTCGTTGTCGAAGTCGACCCAGCGCCCCATGCGCGTCACGGTCTTGCGCCATTCGGAGACGTACTTGAGCACCATCGAGCGGCACTGCTCGTTGAACTTGTCGATGCCGAGCGCCTTGATCTCGTGCGCGCCCGATACGCCGAGCGCGTCCTGCGCAAGGGCCTCGATCGGGAGGCCGTGAGTGTCCCACCCGAAGCGGCGCTCGACATACTTGCCGCGCATCGTCTGGTAGCGAGGGACGATATCCTTGATCGTGCCCGCGAGGAGATGCCCGTAATGCGGCAGACCCGTCGCGAAAGGAGGTCCGTCGTAGAACTTGTAGCGCTCTCCGCCCGCGTTCTTCTCCAGGGACTTCTTGAACGTCCCGCGCTCTTCCCACACCTTCAGAATGGCCTCTTCCATCTGCGGAAAGGCCACCTTGTTTGATACCGGCTTAAACATTTCTCTGCTCCATTTTGAAATTACTACATCAGTCACTCGATCGTCGCGAGGACCTGTCCCTTGGTGACGGCCTTGCCGTGCTCCACGAGGAAGGTGATCTTTCCGGCGGCGGGCGCCTTGATCGGATTGAAGAGCTTCATTGCCTCGACAACGCACACCGCGTCGCCGGACTTCACCGCCGCGCCGTCCGCCGCCATCTGCGGCTTGCCGGGCGCGTCGCTCCTGTAGAACGTTCCGTTCAGCGGCGCGAGCACCGGCGTGCCCTTGACAGCCGCCTGCTGTCCGCCGGTCGCCTGTGCGCCCGAGCTTTCAACTTTCACACTTTCAGCCTTCCCAGCCGTCGCCTCCTGGTCGGCGGGGATCGGCCCGCCCTCCTTGCGCCACTTGAAGTATCCGAGCGCGACCTCCGGGAAGAGCGCGTAGGAGAGGATGTCCTCCTCGGCCTTGATCGTGTTCGGCGGAAGCTCCGACGCGGCCTTCGCGAGACCGGGCTCGAGGAGGTCCGCAGGACGGCACGTGATCGGCTTGAGGGTGCCGCAGAGCTGCTTGCGGAGCTTCGGCGCGATGGGCGCCGGGGTGCGTCCGTAGTAGCCGGCCGCATAGCGTTTAGTCTCGTCCGTCACCATCGAGTAGCGCTTTCCGCTGAGGACGTTGAGGACGGACTGCACGCCGACGATCTGCGAAGTCGGGGTGACGAGGGGCGGATAGCCGAGGTCCGCGCGCGTCTTCGGCAGCTCCTCGAGCACCTCCGGGAGGCGGTCGAGGGCATCCTGCTGCGCGAGCTGCGAGCGGAGGTTGGAGATCATCCCGCCCGGGATCGCGTGCACGAGCACTCCTGCGTCCACCGGCTCGACCTTCGCCGTCGACGCGGGCTGGCGCTTCGCCTTGAGCTCCCTGAAGTACGCGTTGATCTTCGTGAGCGCCGCGGTATCGAGGTTGGTCTGGAAGCCCTCGGACTCGAGGATCACCTTCACGGACTCGACGGGCGGTTGCGAAGAGAACGACGAGAGAGTGGAGATCGCGCAGTCGAAGCATCCCGCGCCCGCCTCCGCGGCGGCGAGGTACATCGCCGCGGCCATTCCGCTCGTCATGTGTGAGTGAATCTGGATCGGCATGTCGGGCATTGCCTTCCTGAGCGCGGCAACGAGCTCGCGCGCAGCGCCGGGCGTGAGGATGCCCGCCATGTCCTTGATCGCGAGCGTGTCGATGCCCATCGCCTCCTGCTGCTTGGCGAGCTCAACGTACTTCTCGACCGTGTGGACGGGCGAAGTCGTGTAGCAGAGCGTGCCCTGGGCGTGTCCGCCGTACTTCTTGACGGACTTGATCGCCGTCTCGAGGTTGCGCGGGTCGTTCAGCGCGTCGAACACGCGGAAGATGTCCATGCCGTTCTCGCACGCAAGCGCGACGAAGCGGTCAACGACATCGTCCGGATAGTGCTTGTAGCCAAGGATGTTCTGGCCGCGCAGGAGCATCTGCAGGGGGGTCTTTTTGCAGACCTTCTTGATCTGCCTCAGGCGCTCCCAGGGGTTCTCCCTGAGGAACCTCATGCACACGTCGAACGTCGCGCCGCCCCAGCATTCGAGCGAGTAGTAGCCGGCGTTGTCAATCGTCTCGGCGATCTTGAGGATGTCGTCCGTACGCATGCGAGTCGCCCAGAGGGACTGGTGCGCGTCGCGGAGGGTCGTGTCTGTGATTCGGATGATCGGCTGCTTCTTCATAAGTTGAAAGTTAAAGGTTTAAGGTTATTTGGTTAGATGCGGCTTACGTCTTTCGCGCCCCTCTCGCCCCTCACGCCTTCCGAGACATGAGGGGCATGGGTTTCGTGAGGGACATGAGTCTCAACCGTTTTGAATTCGTTGCCAGTAGTCATTTCTTGAAGAGGTAGATTTTGCTCTCGGTCCCCGACAGTAGGCGACCGATGTTCGCGCGGTGCTTGAAGATAACGAACGCGGCGATCGCCGAGACGAGGATGCACTGCGGCAGGTTCGCGCGCCCCTCGGTGCCGAGGATCGGGAACCAGACGGCGACCATGAGGAACGCCGCCGCGGAGATGCTGCCGAGCGAGATGAAGTGCGAACAGGCGAAGACGAGCGCGAAGAGCGCGAACGCGACGCCGACAAGCGCGGGAACAAGCCCAATGAGCATTCCGAACGCCGTCGCGACGCCCTTCCCGCCCTTGAACTTCATGTAGGGCGTGAGCATGTGGCCTACGACGCACGCGACGCCGACGGCGAGCGGAAGCCACGACGGATCCGCCGCGAAGCGCTTCGCGAGAAGCGTTGGGACGAGCCCCTTGAGGACATCGCACACGAAGGCTACGAGCCCCCACTTCTTCCCGACAGTGCGGAAGACGTTGGTCGCCCCGATGTTCTTCGAGCCGACCGTGCGCACGTCCACCCCGCGCGCCTTGCCGATAAGGAAGCCGAACGGGATGCCGCCGACAAGGTATGCGGCGGCTATCCAGGCAGCTATAGGTATAATTCGATCCATATTCTGTATATTATACCAAAAACTGCCCCGCCCTTGCGGACGCTAATTCGACTTGCCGGAGAAGACGAGTTCGCCGCCTTCCAGCAGGTTGGCATGCCGAAGGATGCATCCCTCGACCGCGCGGCCGCGGAACGACGCTTTCGTCGCCCCGGGAGCGTCGCGCGTGACGACAAGCTTCTTCCCTCCAACGCGCATCTCGACCTTGTCGAACTGGGGCGACGCTGTCACGTATTCGCCTCCGCACGGATTGAACGGATAGAACCCGAGCGCCGAGAAGACGTACCACGCGCTCATCTGTCCGCAGTCATCGTTCCCGCACAGTCCGTCGCGCGTCGTGCCATAGAAGCGCTCGAACACCTCGGCCACGCGCTCGGCGGCCCTGTCGGGCCTTCCGAGGAGCGAGTAGAAGTAGATCACGTGGTGGCTCGGCTCGTTGCCGTGCACGTACTGTCCGATGAGGCCCGAAATGTCCACCGGACAGTCGCTGCCCTCGATCTTCTCGGGCGCGCGGAAGAGCGCGTCGAGCTTCTCGAGCATGGCGTCGCGTCCGCCCATCGCCTCCTCGAGCCCCTTCGGATCCTGCATGACATGCCAGGTGTACTGGAAGGCGTTGCCCTCGGTGAAGTCGTTCTCCGCCTCCGAGCCATGCCCGAGGGCGAAGGGATTGAACGGCTCGCGCCAGCGGCCGAACCTGTCCTTCCCGCGAACATATCCGCTCTCGACGTCGAAGACGTTCCGCCAGCTGCGCGACCGGCGCAGGAAGAACGCCGCGTCCTCCGCCTTGCCGAGGCGCTCCGCCATCTGCGCCGCGCACCAGTCGTCGTATGCGCATTCCATCGTGCGCGAGACGGACTCTCCGCGGATGATGTCAAACGGGTAGTATCCGTATATGTCGAGGAGATCCCAGTCCTCCTTCCACCTCACGTGCGGCGCCGTAAGGGTCTGCCTGACGCGAGCGTACATCGCCTCCCAGTCACCCGGGAACCCCTTGAGGAAAGCATCGACCACAACGGGGACCGAGTGCGTCCCGATCATGCACTGGTTGTCGGAGTCCCAAAGCGTCCAGATCGGCATGTACCCGTTTTTGTCACAGTGGCGCGACATTGACTCGACGAACGGAACGACGTATTCCGGGCACAGCAGCGTGTACAGCGGATGCGCCGCGCGGAACGTGTCCCAGAGCGACATCGTCGAGTAGAACGGCTTCTCACCGGCGTCGGAAATGAGATTCGGCTGGAAGAAGAGGTGGTAGAGCGAGGTATAGAGGGCCACGAGGCGCTCGCGCGGACCATCCGCCGCGACGCGCGAGAGCATCTCGCGCCAGCGCGACTCGGCGGACGCCTTCGCGGCGTCGAAATCCCAGCGCGGCATATCCGCCGCGATGTTCCCGACGGCTCCGGCAATCGAGGAGCGAGAGAGCGACACCTTGACGAGAATCTCTTCGGCGCCTTCGAATGTCCAGACGAAGCGCGGAGGAAGCCCGTACCCGGGAGTGGGAATCACCTCCTCGGCCGACGGCTCGCGCGAAAGCTCGACGGCGAAGAACACGTCGCGGCGAACCCATCCGTCGCGCTGGAGGTGTCCGACGAGGAGCCCTTTCTCGCGCGGACGCACCTTGCTGCCCGT
Organism: Kiritimatiellia bacterium; assembly: GCA_016284515.1. Classification (GTDB taxonomy): domain Bacteria; phylum Verrucomicrobiota; class Kiritimatiellia; order RFP12; family UBA1067; genus UBA1067. Next base: position 7,458 of record JAEEOY010000108.1, read on the forward strand.
GACGCGTCCGAGCGCCCACATGGGGTCGAGCAGCACGCGCGGAGTGCCCTTCGCGAACCGGAAGCGAAACATGGCAGCGTACTCGGACGCAGTCATCTCGGCGGTGACGCCGCCTTCAAGCTCGACGGAGTAGTATCCGGGCGTGGCCTTTTCGCTCGACGAGTCGAAGGCGAGTCCGTCTTCCACGGGCACGTCGTCGCCGGTGAACGGAAGAATCCCGAGGTCGCACAGATCGCCTCCGCCCGTTCCGCTGAGGTGCGTCTGCGAGAAGCGCTTTATGCGCTTGTCACCGAACTGGTATCCGGAGCAGTGCTCCCAGCCCTCGAGCCCGGTGTCGGGCCCGGGCTGGAGCATTCCGAACGGATACGCCGCGGCAGGTGTGGTGTGTCCGTTCCCGGACGTGCCTATAAACGGGTCTACGAACTCCACCGGGTCAACCGCAGCGGCGGCAACAGTGGCGGCGAGAAGTATGCTGAATGTCATTGTATTGAGATGCCTCCGCGTCAGCGGACTATTATGATTAACTGGTTGAGGCTGCTGTCGTACTCAAGCGCACCGAGGTCTGCGGCAGGCGACGCGCCGGAGCCTGTGAAGCGCGGCTTGCCGTATGCGTCTTTGTCGCCCCACGACTCGGCGTTGTACGATAGCGAAGCGTCAATTGCCGGGCTGCCCCTCAAGGGCATAGGCATGAACGTCTTGGACTTTACGTCGGCGGTTATGTTCTTCAGCTTCGGATCCGCGAGAATCGGCGTGCTGTCGGCGGAGTAAGGATGCTCCTCGTCCACAGGCGTGTTCCAGAGGATGGAATTGTGGAGCTTAACATAGGCGCCGCCCCAGAGTCCATGAGCAGCGGAACCGAAGTGAAGCTTCGTGTCGTTGACGATAATTGAATCGTAGATATCGTTTTTGATTTCCATTGCGGCGTATCCGCCGGAGTTGCTCACCATCGTGCAGTTGTTCATAGAAACGGTGGTATTGTAGCCGTGGAACATGCCCTGCGTCGCGACGTTGCCAGCGAAGAGGGAGTTGCGGATGCGGACAGACGTTCCGCCGCTGATGCCGAACATGTTGAACGCGGTATTCGCGATGAAACTGCAGCGGTTGAACCTTGCGTTGCCTTCCTGACGTATTGTGAGAATGGACGAGCGGTAGTAGTCGGAAAGGTAGTCGTAACCGTACACCGCGCCGGCGTTGTTGGAGACGAACCGGCAGTCCTCGATGTCGAATGTCGCCGCGACCCCACCGCCTCCCTCGCTCGGGTTCGAATTGTTCCTCGTAACGTCACCGGCGAGAACCGAGAAAGCAACGTCGTTATTCTCAAAGAGGCAGTTCTTGGCGGTAAACGAGGAGTTTTTCTCGCCCATGTTGCGGCAGTAGGCGACGGCGCGGCGGACCATTCCGGTGAAGACGCAGTCGACGGCCGTCACGGACGCGGCGTTCATGAGCTCAACGGCTCCGCCCGCGTCGTAGTTCGCCGTGTCCTGGGCAAACACGCATTTTGTGAGCGAAACCGTCGTTCCGTTGGCGGAGACGATGCCGGCCGACGTGTTGCGCAGGGAGATGAACGACACGGAAGACGCATCCCGGCCCTCGAAGGCAAATGCATTCGCGACGGAATTCTCCGCATCGAAAACGACGTCCTCAGGCTTCGTTTCGGAAGACGGATTCCATCCGCGCAGAATCCTGCCGGCCGTCCTAACGGGGAAGGAGACAACATCAGAATCATAGACGCCGGGCAGGATGCGTATTTCATCGCCCGCATCCGTAAGCGAGACAGCGTACGGTATTGACCCAAGCGGATACGAAGCCGTGAGTCCCGCGCCGAACTCGTCATGTCCCGTTCCTGGACGAACAAAAAGATATCCGTCATACACGGCAACGCGGACGGTAACCGAAGATGTGCCGCTTTCCTTGAACGTGCCCGCCGAAAGTGTGAGTGTGATGGAGTTCACTCCCGACCCGCCGACGACGAGGAGCCGGCCGACCGACTCGGCCGTGCCCTTGATGATAACGGGATCGCCGGTAAGCTCAATTTGAGACGTCCCTTCGCCCTCCCGCGATGACGCCGAGAAGGTGATGTTATAAGGTGCACCGCCGCCCGATAGTGCAAACGAGACAGGAATTTCAAGTCTCTCTCCGTTGTGGACGTACATGTCCGGATTGCCACCGATCGTGAACTCAAGCTCGGAGGTAACCACATCGATGAGGCTGCCGACAACCCCGGTCGAGCCCGCGTCGGAGATCACGATGCTCGAATGCTCCGGCGCATTTGCCGCAACCTCGACTTCAATGTACGCCTCGGAGACTCCCTCCGCAAAAGTTATCTGCGCCGGGCCCGAGATGCCTTCACCGTAGGAGACAGAAGCAACAATCGCTCCATCCACAACCTCGCGATGGGACACGGTTATGTGAAGCCTTTCGGTCGACCCCAGGATAGCGCCGACAAAGCCGGGAACATCAAGCTCGAACGTCGGCACAGTTGTCGCATGGAAAAGCGACTCGTGGCAGCCTAGATCGGCGGCGGCGATGCCGTCGAGATTGTTGTCCGCGACACGCGCATTGCCGTCGACATCGAACGACCCGTGGACGAGCGAAGCGGTGGAGGCGTCGATTACATAGCTCTGCGGACGCGGATGCACGTCGAACGCAGCGTTGGACGAGGAGACCTCTGCGTTTGCAAAGGACGGATTCTCCGTGAAGATGTCGCTGCTATGCGATACGTCATACCCTAGGCCATCATCAGACATGTAACGGACAGTGTTGATGAATCTGATGTTCGCCGCGCCGGAGCTCCAGTCTCCCCTGGCCTTGCGCGATGCCGGACCATCCTTGTAGAAGATGCAGTTGTCGAACTCCGAGATGTATGTGACATACCCCGCGTATCCTCCGCTGTTGCGGACGAACGTGCAGTTCGACCAGAGCACCTGGCAGTTGTAGCCGCACTGCATCGACGCGGTGACGTCGTTGTCGGCGAAAAGAGAGTTCCTGACGTTGTAGTTGAAGTTCTCTCCGCCGCCGCTGAAGCCGAAGAGCCCGGCTCCGTGGTTGCCGATGAAGCGGCTCGAGTCGATCGTGACCGTGCAGCCACCGCAGTAGATTGCCGCGCTGTGCGCGCTGTCGTGCGGAACCCCCTCCGGCGCGGCATTGCCTTCGAACGTGCAGCGGTTCAGCGTGATGGTGTTTGCATCAGTTGAGAAGATCGTGCCGCAGCGGTTGTCATAGTTGTTCGCCCCGGTGTACGCAAGCGTGTTGCCCGAGAAGGTGCAGCCGTTGAACACAAGCGCCGAGTTGACGTCATCGACCTTGACGACGAACCTGCGTCCTGAGAGGTTGGAGAATTCGCATCCTTCGAAAGTCACGGAACTCGCGGCGCCGACGTTGGCCGCGAGCGCGTAGCCGTAGGCGTTCGCGGCGGACTGGGCGAACGAGCAGTTTTCAACGACGATTCCGCTCGAGCCGCCCTTCACGGACACGGCCTCATGAGTCGTGTTCATGAACGTGACGCCCGCGATCGACGAATCTGAAACACCGTCGAACACGACTGCGCACTCCGCGTTATTCGCCGCATCGAATACAACTGCCGATCCCTGCGCCGCAATGACACTTACACCTGAAGGAATTGACACCGGGAATGTCCACCCCGTCGCCGCATTGTATGTGCCATCCCTTACTACAACCTCGCTCTTGTCGCCCATGTTTTGGAAGGCATGCGAAATCGTCTTGTATGGATTCTCCGCCGTACCGTTGCCCGTGTCGTCGCTTCCACTGTCGTCTACATATACTGCGCTGCGGTGAGTGGCTGTGACAGTCGCAGTAGCCGTCGATTCCAACCCCGCATTGTTGCGAACATGCAACGTGACAACGCCGGATGCAGTAAGAACCGGAGTGACCCACATCGACTCAATTCCCGAAACCATGTCGTACGATCCGTTGTCAACAAGACTCACCGGAATTGACGAACCGTTAACGGGATCGATGTCGAATTCGATATTCTTAGCGGACGCATGCGGGGCGGAGGTCGTATAGACAAGAGAATTTCCCTCCATGCAGATGGGATTGTCGTCATTCTCACCGTCGCGAAGCCAGATGCATGGAGTGATGACTGCGCCCTCCGTCGGAGCTGATGCGAGAGTGCAAGTCATATTCCCCGTAGCATAAGGCGCCCAACCATCTGGGTTAATGGACGACGAATCAGACGACATCGTAATCTGATAATGAGTGTATGCATATGGATGGAAACAGTTGACGGCGATGGTGTTCTGCGTAAGATAGGACGAACTGTGCGTCACATTGTCGGATACCGACAGACTCGGTGGGGCAAATGAATATTTCACAGAGGACATGTCGGCGTTGTCTCGAGACGTGATCCTGATTTGAAGATTGTCGCCTCCGCCGATTTCCTCGAACTTGAAGAGAATGCAGTTCACACCAGGATAAATGACTCCATCAACGTTGTCTATTGCGTTATTGTCGTTTGTGAAAACGACATTGCCGTTGTTCCATACCCAAAGGCCGTCATCGTGCTGCGTCTGGTACTGGACAGGCAGTTCCGCTGTACCAGGGTTGTAGAGATATATGCAGAGATACTTGTCGTAGTTGTCCCTGTCCTTGCCGCTGCCGCCGGTAGTCCACGTATCGTCACCGGACGCGACAACGCTCCAGACGAGGTATCCCTGGTTGGCGGCGTCGTTATGAGTCATCAGCCCTGTGTACGAAAGCCCTGGATAGGGACGCTGACTCGACTCGCCGCCGTAATCTTTGAGATAGTCGTAGTGGAGGCCATACGTCGTATCCCCGGACTTCTTTGCCATGTCTTCCGTATTATACGACGACCCGAGATGCAGAAACGCCCTTATCGGAACCCCTGCCGAGAAACTGCCCGACATCGGAACATCGGTGGCAGGTATCTCGTTGGCGAACGCAATAGACGCGCATAGCGCGGCAAAGACAACAACTGATTTTTTCATTTTACCTCCATGAAAGATTCAATTCCTGACTTTCATGCCTAGATATTACCATATACATCGCGCATTGACAAGCGATTGCCGTCTGTTTAAAAAATTTTTCTCCGTCTGTTTTACGAAACAACGCCGCAAGAAAGATGGAAAATATACTCGTGAAGTAGAGACAAGCCACCTCGCGAGGTGGGCATAGGGTACCTCGCGAGGTAGGCATGGGGTACCTCGCGAGGTGGGTATATAGCAGCTCGCGAGGTGAACTACATGCACCTCGCGAGCTAACTTGAGACTAGGTTCTGTCAATTAAGCGAAGAGCTTCGCGAGCTTCTCGAGCTGCGCGACCTTCTCCTTGTTCTCGGCGAGCTTGCGGCGCGCCTCCGCGACGACCGCCTCAGGCGCGTGCGCGACGAAGTTCTCGTTTGCGAGCTTCGCCTCGCTCGACTTGATGAACCCGGCGAGCTTCGCGAGCTCTCCCGCGATGCGCTTCGACTCGGCAGCCTTGTCGACAAGACCTTCGAGCGAAAGGTAGACCGTGCCGAACTTCGTGATCTTCGACGGCATCGCAAGGTCGCTCCCCGCGGGCACGAACTCGACCGACTCGGCGCGCATCGCCTTCTTCAGCGACTCGACTTCGGCCTTTGCCTTCGGGTCGTCGGTCGCGACGGTCGCCTTAACGAACGTCGCCGGCGGCACCTTGTACTCGGCCCGCAGCGCGCGGATGGCGGTGATCGCCTCGCGCTTCGCGTTCACGAAGTAGTAGTTCTCCTCGGTGACGCCCCATGCCGCCTTCTCGGCGTCCGTGTAGCCTTCCGGGAACTTCTGCAGCATGATCGTCTCGTCGTCCTTGAGGAACCCGAGCTGGTGCGCGACCTCCTCGGTGACGAACGGCATGTACGGATGGAGGAGCCTCAGCGCCTTCCAGAAGACGTCGCGGAGAATCGCGACCGACGCGGCCTTGTTCGGCGAGTCCTTCACGTACTCCACGTAGCCGTCGCAGATCTGCGTCCAGAAGAAGTCGTAGACCGCGAGCGCCCCGTCCTGGATGCGGTACGCCTCGAGGATCTCGTTGACCTTGCGGCAGGCGAGGTCGGCGGCGTAGAGGATGTGGCGGTCGTCGGCGGAGAGGGATTGGCCAAACGCAGTTAGGCCATCAATGCTGCTCCCCGACCCCTCCTGGCGAAGGGCCGTCTCCTGCATCTCGAGGAACTTCGCCGCGTTCCAGATCTTCGTCGTGAAGTTGCGGCCGATCTCGAACTTCTCCTTGTTCACCTTCGTGTCGCACTCGAGCGAAGTGATGAGCGCGATGGAGAAGCGGAGCGCGTCCGCGGAGTACTGGTCGATGAGCTCGAGCGGATCGAGCGAATTGCCCTTCGACTTCGACATCTTCGAGCCGTCCGCAGCGCGGACGATGCCGTGGATGACGATGTTCTTGAACGGCGGCTTCTTCATGAAGTGGATGCCTGCCATCATCATGCGGGCGACCCAGAAGAAGATGATGTCCTGTGCCGTCACGAGGTCGGTCGTCGGATAGTAGTACTCGAGGTCCTTCGTCTTCTCGGGCCAGCCGAGGGTCGAGAACGGCCACAGCCACGACGAGAACCACGTGTCGAGAACGTCGGGGTCCTGCTCGAGGTCGGCGAGCGTAAGCGCGGAGTTGCCGGTCTTCGCCTTCGCCTGCGCGAGCGCCTCCTCGGCGGTCTCCGCAACGAAGACGTCGTCGCCGAGGTAGTACGCGGGAATCCTGTGCCCCCACCAGAGCTGACGGGAGATGCACCAGTCCTGGATGTTCTCCATCCAGTTGAAGTAGATCTTGCTCCAGCGCTCTGGGACGAACTTGACCTCGCCGGACTTGACCGCGGCGATCGCGGGCTCGGCGAGCGGCTTCATCTTCACGAACCACTGCTTCGAGAGGCGCGACTCCACCGTCTCGTGGCAGCGGTAGCAGTGTCCGACCTGGTTGTCGATGTCCTCGATGTGGTCGAGGAATCCGCCCGCCTCAAGATCCTCGACGATCGCCTTGCGGCACTCCCAGCGGTCCATTCCGCAGTACTTCTCTCCGGCGAGCTCGTTCATGTGCGCATCGTCGGTCATGATGTTGATCTCGGCGAGGCCGTGGCGCTTGCCGACGAGGAAGTCGTTCGGATCGTGCGCGGGCGTGATCTTCACGATGCCCGTGCCGAACTCGCGGTCGACGTAGTCGTCGCTTATGACGGGGATCTCGCGCCCGGTAAGCGGAAGGATCACGGTCTTGCCGACGAGGTGCGCATAGCGGTCGTCCTTGGGGTTCACCGCGACTGCGGTATCGCCCGGGAGAGTCTCCGGACGCGTCGTCGCGACCATGACGTAGTCCTTGTACGGCTCGCCCTTCACTCCTTTAGCGCTCCCCACGACAGGATAGCGCACGTACCAGAAGTGGCCGTGGTTGGGCTCGTGCTCGACTTCGTCGTTGGCGAGCGCCGTGCCGCACCTGGGGCACCAGTTGACGATGTAGTTGCCCTTGTAGACGAGACCTTCGTTGTAGAGCTGGGTGAACACCTTCGCGACGGCGCGAGAGCAGCCCTCGTCGAACGTGAAGCGCTCGCGCTGCCAGTCGGTCGAGTTGCCGAGCATGCGCTGCTGGTGCACGATCGTGCCGCCGTACTGCTTCTTCCACTCCCACACGCGCTCGAGGAACTTCTCGCGCCCGAGGTCCTGACGGCGCTTGCCCTCCTTCTTGAGCGCCTTCTCGACGACGTTCTGCGTCGCGATGCCGGCGTGGTCCGTGCCGGGGAGCCACAGCGTGTTGCGCCCCTGCATGCGGCGCCACCTGACCAGGATGTCCTGGATCGTCTGGTTTAGCGCGTGGCCCATGTGCAGAATGCCGGTGACATTCGGCGGAGGTATGACGACGGAGTACGGAGCGCGTCCGTCGGGCTCCTGGTGGAAGTAGCCGTTATTCTCCCAGATCGGGTACCACTTGGCCTCTGCGGCCTTCGAGTCGTAGTGCTTGTCCATTGCTTTTTCGCCTGTTGTGAAAGAGCAAATATTATATCATTTTTTTGAAAATCCTGCTTGTCAGCGAAATAAACGCCGAATCGGACTCTACACCCGGACTTCGACGATGACGCTTGTGCCTTTGCCCGGCTCGCTCTTGACGACGAAAACGCCGCCGAGCTCAGCCGCCCGCTTGGCCATGCTCGCAAGGCCGAGATGACCGTCCTTTTCGCCTGGCACGTCGTCGACGGCGAAGCCGCATCCGTTGTCGGAGATTACAAGCCGCACCAGTCCGCGCCTGAAGAAGAGCCTAACGCGCACATGCGACGCGAAGCCGCGCATCAGGGCGTTTCCGACCGCCTCCTTCACGATCATCAGGAACCGCCCGCCGAACGCCCGAGCGCTGTCGGGCTCGGATCCGCTCGTCTCAACGACCACCTTCCCGTCCCAGTGCGGCATGCGCCCTATCGCGTAGCGCAGAAGGCCCGCGAGCGACGCCGGACCCTCGCTCTCCTCGCGGAGATCCCAGAGAACGCTTCTGAGGCCGGCCTGCGTGCCCTCCACCGCCTTCTTCGCCCATGCGAGCTGGCTCCTGGCCGATTTCGCGTCCGAATCAAAGAAGCTCTCCGCGGCGTCCAGCCGGAACATCGTCGCGGCGAGGAGCTGCTGCAGGTTGTCGTGCAAGTCGTGCGAGAGCCTGAGCCTCTCGCGCCGAATCGCGTCGTAGCGCGAACGCTCGAAGTGGCGAATCGCCGTCGCAAGCACGAATCCCGCCCCCGGGAAGGCGAGGAGAAGAGCGGCGACGAGAAACCACACCTTCCCCGCGGTCCAGTACGGAGCGCGGGAGATTACGGCAATATCGTCCACCGACTCCACGTGAAGCGTAAGGTTCTGGTGCGGATCGGGCCTGTCGCTCAGAAGAAGCCCGCCCCGCCTGTAGAAAGAGATGTTCCCCAGCGCACGCAGGCGCGCGCCAGGCGCAAAGCCGTCCGGCGTCGGAAGCGACTGGTCGTACGGCACGAGAACCAGGAGCGTCTCCCCCTTGTCGCAGATGAACACCTGCATGAACTTCTCGCGCCTGTTCACTTCATAGACAACGCCCTCCGTCTCCACCGTCTGCGCATACAGGCTCTCAGCGTCCGCGTCGGAGGCGAAGGGAAGCGCCACCACCTCGTCGACGGAAAGCCTCCGCGGCTGCGGCACCGCGCCCATGTCGTGTCCGACGACCTTGAACACCGCGTCCTCGAGACGCGGCGTAACGCTTACCTCGGCGAGGAAGGCGCACGCCTCCACGAGATCGCCGACCTTCGGCAGCTGTTTCGGGTCGGTCGGCACAACGCAGACGTTGCGTCCTTCCTCGAGATGCAGCATGAAGGAGGTGTCGATTCCGCGAGAGAACGTCACCACGCCCTTTACGTGCAGACGGTGCTTTCGCCCCTCGCCCGGGCTGAAGCGCAGCTTTCCCACGTCGGCGCACGGAAGCGCATACGGGTCGTCGGGCGGCGGACGCAGCACTGCGACGGAGCTGGAACTGCGCGCCTCTATCTCGACGCCCGCAGGCACTCCGTCGGGTCCGAACCGCACCTTGAGCCTGCCGCGGACGGAAACAAGCGCGTCGACGAGGTCTTCCGGCTTCATCCCCTCTGGATCGGACACAAGAACCGTGAACGCCGCGACTGTTCGGTATACGTAGAGCGCCATGCGCCCGTCCTCCAACCTCTCCGCTCGATGCACCACCCCCTCCACTGTAACCATCCGGCCGACCCACTCCGGCGAGAAGAGATCGTCCGAGGAAAGCGGGCACTGATTCTCGCGGCAGCGCCTCGCGTCGCAGCGGACGGCGCAGGCGAAAGCCGCAAGCGCAACGAGCACGCACAGAAGACGTCTCGGGACGGTCATACGCGGAGTATCCCCAGTTCGTAGGCCCTGCTTATTGCCTGGGCCGCGTTGGAGACGTCGAGCTTGAGCATCATCGTCTTGGTGCGGCTCTTCACGGTCTCGGACCCTATCCCGAGCTTCGCGGCGACCGCTTCGCGCTGAAGTCCCTTTGCCATGAGCCGCAACACGTCGAGCTCACGCGGAGAGAGTATGGACGGAGCGGGGATGAAGGAATCCTCGGCGAAGAAGCCGGGATCCTCCACGATCTCCTGTATAGCCTGCGACAGACGCTCGATGTCCGCGCTCTTCGACATGTAGCCGGCGGCGCGAGCCTCCCTGGCGCGCTCGGATTCCTCCCTTAGCGGCATCCCGGCGAGGAGAAGGACTCGCGCGCCGGGATGGAGCCTCAGCAGTTTCTCCGTCATCTCGAATCCGTTCATCACCGGCATGCGCACGTCTGACAGAACGACATCGGGACAGCCCTTGTCGCGGACATACGCCACGGCCTCCTCTCCGTTCGCGCAGCAGTGGACGACCTTGAATATGCGGCGGGCCGAGAGCATCACCTCCAGCCCGTCGCGCACCATCGGATGGTCATCTACAACCAGAACGGAAATCATAGCTGCCAAGTTCCCTCTGCCGTGTACCGGCTTAGCGCGCCGACGGAACAGTCACAGCCTTCCCGGCCGGAACCGGCACGCGGCGTCCGTCGGCCATCACGAGCGTTCCTTCGCCTCCGTCAGACTCGACCGTTACGCCCTTCGCATCCGCCTTCACGCGTATCGACCCGAACGGCGCGGGGACAGTCCCCTCCATCCACTCGAGCCCACCGAGGCACGGCTTCACCTCGTACTTTGCGAAGCCAGGCGCCGTCGGGGTCACGCCGAGGTAGTAGCGCCCGACAAGATACACGGGGCTCGCGCCCCACGCGTGGCAGAGCGACTTGCCGAAGCGGCGTCCGTACATCGCATAGTGCGCCTCGCCCTTCTCCTCGGGGTTGTACAACTCCCAGAAACTCGTCGCGCCGAGCTTGAGCATTCCGCCCCAGTACGCCTTCATCTCCTTGAGCACCTCCGACTGCAGACCGATAGCGCAGAGCGCCTCGAGCTCGTAGAAGCGCATGTAGGGCGTCTGTATCTTCATAACGTCGTCGTTGAGCATGACGTTCTTCACGACGCTCGCCTTCTGCGCCTCGTCGAAGTAGCCGTAGAAGAGTCCGAACATGTTCGGATACCTCGTCACCATAGGGTCGACGCGTCCGTCGTTGTAGATCATGTGCATCAGCGCGCCCTTCTCAGCGTTCCAGTAGCGCGGAACGATCTCCGCGCGCAGCTTCTTCGCGTGCTCGAGGTAAGACTCCGCGTCCTCCTTGTCGCCGATGTCGCGCGCGACTCCCGCCGTCGCCTCCAGCGCGCGCACGAGCAGCATCTGCTCGAAGCTCGTGACGCCGCCGTTGTTCGGAAGCGGCTTCGGCGCCCAGTCGATGAACATCCAGTCGCCGTCGCGGTCAGCCGGACGCCCCTCGCCGTCAAGACGCGCGAGCGCGAACTCCATAAGCGTCTTCATGCGCGGATACACCTGGCGCGCGAAGAAGGGATCGCCCGAGTAGAGGCGGTAGCGCTCAACCGCGTCGAACCAGTAGAACGTGTAGTCCATGATGCGGTTGAGATGCATCTTCACCGGATCCTTCCCGCGCAGCGTCCAAAGCGTGTCGCGGCATCCGTCGTAGTCGCCGAAAACGTAGTAGTTCATGAGGAAGCTCTGCACGGCGTCGCCGCTCCACACCCAGTGGTCGCGCTTCACGCCCTCGATGAACACCTCGCGGCACGTAAGGTCCAGCGTATGCACCGCGACATCCCAGATGCGGTTGAGCTCGTCGTCGCTGCAGCGGAACGCCCCGCGCACCGGCATGCCCTTCGTCTCGTAGTCCATCGAAACACCACCGACCGAAACGTCGCCGGACGCGGGGATTACGTGTATGTAGCGGAACCCGTGGGCAATCTCGCGACGGAACTCCTTCGCCTCGGAAAGCTCGATCATCTCCCATCCGTCAAGCGCGCCGGGCGTCGTGTAGGTGAGATCCTCGGCGTACATCTCGCTCTCGCTCTCGGCGTAGATGATCTTCACCGCACCGCTTCCCTTGACATCAAGCAGCCTGAGATAGCCGTACGTCTCCTCGCCGAAGTCGGCGATGAGATGCGTTTCCTTGTACGATTTCACCCAGACAGGCTTCTTCTCGCTCGTCGGAAGTTTCGCAAGGCCAGGCGGCGTCGCGGGGTCGGTGTAGCGCGCGGACGAATCGCACGGAACATCCTCGCGCGAGTCCCCGGTAGCAGTCCAGGTGACGTTCCATGTCGAGTCGGATACGAGGTGCGGACCCTTCACCCACACAGCAGGCGGACGCGCATTGTTCTGAATCTTGATCTCGATGGCACGCGCGTTCTTCGGAAGCGTGAACTTCCCAAGCAGCGCAGCGCTCTCGGTGTAGCCTCCGTTGGCGTCCCACCAGCACACCGCGGCGTTTCCGTCGCAGCGAATCTCTAATGGCTCGTCGGCGTCGAGCTTCACGTCCTTTCTGAACAGCACGCGCGAATGCGGCTCGTACAGCGGCCAGAACGGCGTGAGCCGCGCACCCCACTGGAGCCTCTCGCTCTGGAGCTCGTTGCCCCACCATATGCCGTAGTCACCCGGATACCAGATCCAGCGCGCGTCCTCGGCGAACGCACAGACGCTTGCAGCCATTATGCCTGCGGAAATGAACTTTGCGATATTCATCTGACTTTCGATTCCCCTTTTGTCGTTTACCGCAATATTATAGCAAAACCCGGTCGCCATATGGAATAGGTTCCGTCGGAAAACACAAGCTTCCAGCCCTTCGACGCAAGCTCGCCCGAAAGCTCGACATTGAACGGCGACGCGTCGGCGAAACGGACGATGTCGTTTCCGCTCGGACGCTCCGTACCGCCCGTGACGACCATCCTGCCCTGAGTTCCCCAGCTGCCATTGACCGTAAGGACGGAGCCGACTGCGTTTTCCACCGCGATGTCTCGCCCGTCCGTCTGCAGCCTTCCGATCGTGCCGTTCCCCGAAAGGCTACCGGACTCGACGTAGACGCGCGGCACCTCGCAGCCGATCTCGACTGACGCTCCGTCGTGGACAAACAGGTCTATTTCGTTCCCCGTGAGATCGCCGGCAAGAACGCTGTCGCCCATGAGATGGACGCTGTTGGAGTCGTTCCATCCCCTGTCGTCGTTGAACGCTGCGCCCTCGCTAATGTTGAGATGTCCGATGTAGATGTCCGTCAGGCTGAAGTTGACGAGACCCGAGACGATGTTGAGCGTGGCCTTCGACATGTCCGACGAGCCGAAGCGTCCCGCGAAATAATTGCCGTCCATTGCGAGATTGAGCTCGCCCTCAAAGGCGGAGAAATCCGCGCCGATGATGAATCCCCGTCCAGTTGACACGAGGCTCAGCGAGCCAGATCCCACAACCTTTCCGTTGAAATGCACGTTGCACCCTTCGTGGGACCAGCTGTCGTCGACGTTCCTTATCTCGTTCTGCGTGTCCGCAGCCACGTCGAAGACATTGGAGAACGTCGGCTCGGTCGTACCCGAGAAACCCACTATCGTCGCGCCGCGCATCTCGACCACGGCGGTGGAAGCGAAGACGTTGTCGGAAAGACTCAGCGTCATCCCGTTCTCCAGCACGAGCGTTCCGGCCACCGAACCGCCGGTGACCGACATGTCCTCGCGCAGAGTCAGCGTCTCGCCTTCTGCAACGTTGAGCTCCGCTCCAAATGAAATCGCGCAGGCAAGTGCCGACGCGGCCAGCAGCATCTCTTTCTTCATTTGACCTCCTAGGTTGTTAATGACGCCACAATTGTAGCAAAAGGCGCCGCGGAGGTCAGTATCTAATTATGCAATTTTGTTTTCTTTTTCTGCAACTCCCTGTAGCGGACCGCCGTTGTGCGGAAGCGAGAGGAGAACGAGCTGCAGAAATACGGGAACGACGCGAAGCCGGAGCGCTCGGCGACTTCGGCAACGGGGATCGAGGTGTTCGCGAGGAGCTCCGCGGCGCGGTCGAGCCGCGCCTTCATGATCTCCTTCTGCACGCTCGTGCCGAGCTTCGAGCGGAACTCCCTGTCGACGATCGTGTGCGACAGACCGACGTGCGCGAAGACGTCCGCCGCCGTTATGCACGCGGCGGGATCGCGGTGGATGAACTCGAGCGCCTTGCCGAGCCACGGATGGTCAACTCGGTAGACGTCCGTCGACTCCCGGACCGTAACCCCTCTCGGCTTCACGAACACGTCGCGCGCTGCCGTGCGTCCCCTCGTACGCCGCAGCGACTCCGCCAATGCGCGCACCGCCTCGCGTCCGACCTCCTCGGCGTTCGGGTCCACGCTCGACAGCTTCGGATCGGTGAAGCTGCAGAAGAGAGGATCGTCGTCAACGCCCAGCACAGCGACGTCCTGCGGAACCCTGACTCCCTTCGCCCTGCACGCGCGCATAAGCTGGTACGCGCGCAGGTCCTGGCAACAGAACACCGCCGTGCCCGGTTTGAGCGACGCGGCCCACTTTTCGAGACTGCGCGCGTCCGCAGGTTCGTCGACGGCCTCTCCCTTTCTTCTCGCCCCTCCGCTCGCAAGCGCGCGGCCGGCGGCCTTCGGCGGATCGTACATGCGGCAAGGGAATCCCCTCTTCCGCAGCAGCGCGGCAAATGCGCCGCGCCGCTCGTCGGAATAGGCGACGCCGCTGCGTCCGCAGAACGCGAACTCGGTAAACCTCCGCGAGACGAAATGCTCTACCGCGGCGGCGGCGATCGCCTCGTTGTCGACGTTCACCACGCGCGCCCACGGAAAGCGGCGCAGCATCAGCACGTCGACGAACGGCCTTCGCGCCGCCTTGAGAGCGGCGGCCATTCCGGCGTCCTGTATCTGCGCGACAAAGGCGTCGAACGACTCCATCTCGTCACGGTCCCTCAGGAGCCTGTCGTGAAGGAAGCGCAGGTCGAGCGGCGTTCCCGCGCGGGACAGGACCGCCGCCTCTGCGGCCATGCCCTCGAGAAGTCTGCGGGCGAAAATGCTCTCACGCTCCAGGGCAAGGCCGATTCTGAACTGCCTTTTCGCTGACATCCCTCAGCGACGGCGCGGGCAGTCCTCGCAGGGCGCGGCGGATGCGCCGCGGCGGTTCGGCTTGTCGACCGGACGCGTGCGCTCGAAGTGGAGATACGTCGCGTTGTCGCGGATGTCCCTCAGCCCCTGCACGAGTCGCGACGAGGCGTCCGCCGGGAAGAGGCGCACGAGCGTGGTCGCGTGCGGCCACACCTCAGCAGTGTATTGGCCGGCGAAGGTTCCGAGGTCCGTCTGACGCCAGAGGTCGCGCACGCGCCACTGCCCCTCGAGACCGAGCGCCGCGAAGTCGACGGAGATTCGCTCGTCCCTCGGGCCCCTGTTGTAGAGCGCGAAGACGAGGGATCCGTCGGACATCGGCTTCGCCCACACCTCGCGCGTGCCGTCCTGCGCAACGCGCGCCGCGGCCGCGCCGAGCGGATCCTGGTTCGTCTCAAGTACCTCGTCGTTGGTGAGGAGCGACATCGTGAAGTCGTCGATGCGCGTCATGTCGCATCCGATGAGAAGCGGCGAGCAGAGGATGCACCAGAACGACATGTGGGTGTACTGCTCGTTCGGAGTGAGGCGGGTGGGATGGATGTTGCCCCAGCCGAGCGGACCGAGCACAAGCATGTCGGGGTCGTTCCACGCGCCCGGCCGCGCGTAGGGCCAAAGCTCCGCCTGCGCCTCGAGGATTCCGCTCATCGACCGCCAGGTGTCGGTGATGTCGCCCGTCGTGCGCCAGCAGTGTCCGCCAACATTCTCGCCCCATGTCGAGACCTCGGCCATTCCGTACTGGCACAGAGAGAACACGATGTCGCGATCCTGCGCAGCGAGCGCCTCGCCCATAAGGCGGTAAGGAAGCGAGCGGTTGGCCACGCCCGAGCCCTTGAACACGTCGGAGTCGACGCTTGAGTATCCGCACCAGTCGTACTTCAGGTAGTCGTAGCCCCATTCGGCGTAGGTCTTCGCGTCCTGCCACTCGTGCTTCCAGCTTCCCGCGCAGCCGCCGCAAGTCCACGGTCCGGGCGAGGAGTAGAGCCCGATCTTGAGTCCCTTCGAGTGGACGTAGTCCGCCAGCTCCTTCATCGACGGAAAGCGCTTGTTCACGCCGATCGTTCCGTCAGCGTTGCGGACAGGTCCGCTCAGCGTCGGATCGTCGGTCTTCTCGACCTTGTTCTGCCAGAAGTCGTCGATGTTGACGTAGCACCAGCCGTGGTTGGCGAGCTCGGACTTGTCGAACACGTCCGCCGCGTTGCGGATGTCCTCCGCCGTGACGCGTCCGGCGAAGCAGTTCCAGCTGTTCCACCCCATCGGCGGCGTGAGCGCTATCTTGTCGCCGACAAGGATCTTCAGCTCGCGCGAATCGCTCCCCTTCGCGTTCTTCGCGGCGAAGCGCACTTTGTATTCGCCGCGCTCCGCGATCGCGCCGGAGAGGATGCCCTTCGCGGCGTCGAACGCAACGCCCGCCGGGAGGTTCTCAGCGGAGTAGGTCATCGGACGTTCGCCCGAGACAGGAAGCCTGTAGAGGATCGGATGCCCTGGCCTGACGCCGTACACCTTGGGTCCGTTGATGCGCGGGAGCGCCGGATGCGCCGGAGTTAGGACGCCGAGCTGCCTGGCGCAAGACGAGATAGGCCTGACCGTCGCGCCGTCGGCGACGGTGAAGCGGGCATCGCACCAGTCGGCGTGGTCGAAGTCGACTCCGTCGAGCGCGTCGCAGACGAACAGTTCGACGGTCTTCGCCCCGGAGAGGTCCGCATGGAGCGCGTGCGCTGGCATGCCCGCGCGCAGGACGGGCGACTCGGCCACGTTCTTCCCGTCCGCCTTCACGATGAACTTGACGCTGCCGGAACCGCCGCCGACCTCCGTGTCGACGCCGACCATCGCGTCGAACGCGACGGCCTTCCCGCCGCATTCGACCTCGTAGCTCGACAGCGCGTGAGTGCCGACGCCTCGCGCGAACTCCTTGTCGCCGACCTTGAGGTTCTTTCCGTTGACGGAACGCTTCTTCCTCGGCTCTCCCCAGCCGGTGCTCATGTCCGCAAGGTCCAGCTCGTCAAGCCACACCGTGCTGTCCGCCACGGCGGCGCACGCCGCCAGCGCGGCAAACGCCGCAGTCATCATTCTTGTTTTCATTGTTTTCCTCCTAGTTTACAAATTGTCCATCCGAGCCACGCGACATGTTGCGTCAGTTTCCGCTGCGAGAGTAGACCCTAAATCCGAGCTCAATGTCCGAGACTCCGGAAACGTCGATCTTCCCATCCTTGTCGGTGTCGAGTCCATAGATGAACGTCTTCAACGCATTCACCCTGTCGCTCGAGAGCGAGCTCGCGGGAATGACGAGGATCCACCTGTCGTTCCATGCGCTGCGTCCGATGAGTCTCGTGGAGGTCGTCTCGTCTCCCGTTGTGGCGCTCATCGTCGAGTGACGGCGGATCGTCGCGGAGTCGTCTCCGCCGTACATGGTCGATATCCAGTTGGCGTCCTTGAGGAGCTCAGGCATGTCGTTCGTATCGTATGGAATCGGCATCACCTCGTCCACCACCCTGAACGCGAGAGTTTGTCGCGATGAGCCGACGGGCGCACGCATGTAGTCGCGTCCGACGGGCACGAGATAGACGTTCGGCAGCGCTGCCAGTCCGGCAGATGTCTGGACTGCAAGCGGCGCATAGCCCTTGAACCGGACAGCGGTGCCGTGGATCCTGACGGCGTAGTCGCTCGAGCTGAAGGTCGCCTCGCCGCCGAGCAGAGGCCTGCCGAAGAAGTTCTCAGCGAGGTTGATCGCCGTCGGGAAAGTGATGACGAGTCCGGGCTCGGAGACGACGGACGCCGTGTCGCTCGCAGGCGGCTGGCAGTAGCGGCGGAATTCCGGGTCGGAGAGAATGTCGTCCCTCCACGCGGCCGCGAGCGCGTCCCTCCACGCCGCGTCTCCGTCAGCGCCAGGGCTTATCCGGAATAGCGAGTACCTGAGCGAGAACCACTTGGTCGACTTTTCGGGGTTGTTGATTCCGAGGCGTCCCTTGAGTCCGTCCCAGTTGACGCTCATGCGCGAGACGGCGTCCCATAGCGTCGAGTTGACCTCAGTCGCCACGCCCTCCTCGCCGAGCGACCTCGCCGCGATGATGTTGCGCATGAACGAGTCGCCGGAGCGCGGATCGGTCGACATGAGGCCGGTCTCGTAGTCGTAGATGCGCGCCAGCATGTAGACGTAGCGCTGGGCGGTGTCGAACGCCGTCGTGTACTTCGTGAGCGCGTTGTTGCGCTGGATGCGGTTGTACATGTCCGCGTAGCGGATGCTCGTCGCGGTGTTAGCCCAGTGGCGGCGCTTCATCGTGAGCTCCGCGCGCAGCGCGTCGCCTTCCGCGATGATCCTGCGGTACGCCTGCTCCGCGGCGACGGTCTCGGAGTACGCATCCAGGAGCGCACATGCGGCCTGGTAGGTTTCGGAGACTGCGTCTTTCATGCGCTCCCAAGAATCGACCTCCGCGTCGTAGTAGTCGAATCCGTCGTTCACCATCTTCATCGCCTGCTCGAGGGTCTTGAGGTAGAAGTCGACGGACGCCGCGATCGTCTTCGCGCCGTATATGCCGGTCTTAGCCGTGGCCTTCACCACTTCCGCCGAAACGCCTCCGACCGCGCCGACGACCGCCGACGGGTCGACGTTGACCGTAAGGCCCGCGCCGACGATCTTCGGCGCCGACTTGTAGGCCAGCGACGCTGCATCCACCGCGCCCTCGCCAAGGGTCTCGAGCGCATCGATGGTGCGCCCCGTCGCAAGGTCGACGCCGGCCTTGAATATGGCGGCGGCGGAGAATATCTCGTCGAACGCGAGGTTAACCCCGGCCTCGCGCATCTTCTCTGCGGCGATATCGCGCTGGACCTTCATTCTGCGGACGTTCGCGTCGTAGTCTGCGTTTGCGCGCCTAAGCTTCGAGTACGCCGAGAGGAAGTCGCGGTAGGCCGCCTGCAGAGAGCCCTCGGCGCGGCGCGTTCCGCTCGACTTGGGCGCCTGGGGGATTCCGTCAGGGGTGAGAGTGTACTTCACCTGGAGCGTCGTGTTCGTCTTGTAGCCGATGTTCCACGCGTTCACGACGGGATCGTCGTACTTGAGGGAGTAGAACACGACGTTCGTGGACAGCGCGGTCTCGACGGCGCTCAGTCCGTACGGCGCGAGGTCTACGTACATGTAGTGGTAGATGTCCGGGCCGTCGTAGCCCTGCGCGTACGTTCCGCCCGGGCCGATGTCGCCCGAGAGCGGCGTGCCGTAGATCGCGATGAGGTTCTTCGTGTACTCCGCCTCCGTCTCCTCCTGCGAATCGACGTCCTCTCCCTCCCGCAGCGTGATCTGCGCGAGGCGCGAGCCGAACTGGTGCGCATGGTCGAGCACCCTCCTCGCGTTGCCGAGCGCCTTCTCGGTGCGTGCGAGGAACTGCTCGAAGTGGGGGATCGCGGTGGCCGTCTCGCCGGCCATCTCGGTTGGCTCCATGTCGAACGGGATCGCGTTGTCGGAGAACCCGAGCGGATTGCGTCCCGAGTCGAGCGCGTCGAGCTTCTGCTGGATCCCCCTGAGCGCCGACGGGAGGTACGCGAGCGCGCTCGCCGTCGAGCGGTTTATGCGGCTCACCCCCTTGTCCTCGAACGCCGCGTTGGCGGGCGTGCCGTTCGTCGGAAGAAGCGAATTCACCGCCGCCCAGTTGCAGAACGCGCCGTATCCGCCGCGCGTCGCCCACTCACCGTAGCCGAACGCCTGCACCTCGTCGGCGTCGAAGTATCCCGCCCCCGCGGTTCCGTCGCCCTCGCGCCACGCCTTGCGCGACGTGAGGTCCATCGTGTCGAGCGCGGTCTGCGCGAGGCTTCCGGCCGCCTCGGCGAACTTCTCCTCGTCGAAGTAGTCGACGTTCACGATGTAGTCGCCGATCAGCATCTCGGTCATCGTCGCGTACCAGTCGAAGTACGGATTGCGCACGAGGTGGTAGAAGCTCTTGAGCATGCTGAGGTAGTGTCCATACGCATCGCCGTGTCCCTGCGGATACTGCTTCGCGGCCTGCTCCTGCGATATCTCGCCGTCGGAGCCGATGATCATGTAGTTGTTCACGTACGCGACCTCGCCTTCGGTCACGCCCTTCGTGAAGTTCCAGAGGAGGCGGTTGTAGCACGGATACGTCGTCATGTTCGGAGCGACGGCGGAGGTGCGTCCCCTGAGGAGCGCGAGCTCCTCGTCCAGCAGCGTCGGCAGCTGGTTCTGGAAGCAGAAGACGGACGAGCTGAGCGAGTCGGAGTCGTATTCGGTGCCGGCGAACATCTGGCATATCGTCGGATTCTTCGCGTCCGAGTACGCTTCGTCGCCGAGGATGCCGTAGAGCTCGGCTATGCGCGACGCCGCGAGCAGGAGCTGCTTGTTCACGCCGGAGTCCGTCTTCGCGCCCAGCGCAATGGACATCTTCTCTGCCTTGTTGAGTACGGTCTGGTACAGCTCGAGGAGGCCGACGTTGTTGAGGTTGTCGTTGTTGAGCGCCACGTCACCGTGGTACGGCGCGCCGATCTGGGCGAGCATCGAGTACGCGAGGTCGCTCTTGTAGTTCGCGAAGTCCGCGCAGCGCTGCGCGAACGGCGTCACCGAATTGAGGACGCGCTGCACCCAGCCTTCCGCGAGGGTCGGGCCGCACCATCCGCTCCACTTGTCCCCCGTGACGCTGCGCGCGGTCGTGCCCGCGGCAGCACGGTAGCGCATGACGTAGTACATGTTCTGGAGGTCCTTGAGATCGGCCCCGTTCGCGCCGATGAGAAGCGAGGTGACTCCGTTCGTCACCACGCCGTACACGCGCCAGTCGGGATAGTTCGTCGGAACATGTCCGTCGACGGGAGTCTCCGTCCGGCGCCACTCGAACTCGAAGTCGTCCGCCGAAGAGCCGAACGGCGACGTGTACGCGATGGTGAGCTGCTCGGAGAGCTTGTTCAACGGATCGGTCACGACGGTCAGTCCGCCGGCGTAAAGCTCGGGCAGCACCTTCACGACGTGCATCGATATCGTAGAGCCCTCGTTGACCATCCGCGTGTCGGAGCTGTCGTTCTCGATCAGCGTGACGTAGCCAGAGCCCTCGCCGGAAGCGACGAGCGCATAGTGGTCGACAGGCTTGTACTGCGTCTTCACGTTGTAGGCAGTTCCCGTGGGTGCGCCGGACGGAAGCTCAACGGGGGTTCTGCCTGTTGTGTTGGGCAAGACCTCCGAGACAGCGAGCGAGTCGACCGCGGCCCGCCAGTTCTTCTTCGCATCGTCGGAGCCCTTGCAGATATCCCTTATGGCCGCGCGCTCGGACGGCTGGAGGACGTTGAGCTGGAGGTAGCTCCCTCCGGAAGCCTTCTCGACGTACTGTCCGACGAGGCAGAGCTTCTGGTTCGCGGCGTCCACGTACAGCCTGTCCGCGACCGCCGGCGGCACGCCGACGAAGTAGTACTTCCCGGCCCTGAGCTGCGTCGTCCCGGATGCGCCGAGCGTGAACCCGTACTCGTCGGGGAAGGAGCTCTTCACCGGCAGATCGGCCGTCTGCGCGACCGTCGGGTCTATGAGATGCACGACGCGCTCGCGCTTCTCCTTCCCGGGGAGCGGCGCCGGATAAACGACGGCCATCGAGGAGGCGGACCACACCTCGGGGAGTCCTTCCGCAGCCTTCGTGAGCGTCTGGGCGACGCGCATCGTCGGAATCTCCGAGTCGTCCGGCCAAACGACGTCCCAGCGCCACGGCATCGGCGCGGACGCGAGAACGTCCGCGTTCGTGGAAACGATGCGCGCGAGCCACGGGACGAATGTTCCGTCCGCCGGCTGCTGGGCGAGACCGGGGAACCAGAAGCCCGACTGCTTCGCGTAGTAGTAGTACGCGTCCGCCTTTCCGTCCCTTCTCGCCCACATGCGCTTGTTGCGGTCTACATACACAACCTCGGTGTCGCGCGTCGCCTCGCCGAAGCTGTTGACCTGTGACGTCGGGACGGTCAGCACGAAGCTGCGCTCGTTGTTCGCATAGTCGAGGGCGTCGAGCGGATGCGGCGGCGCGAAGGAGAGACCGGCCTTACGCGACGAGCCAAGCGTCGAGTAGACGTCATTCGTGAGGACGACTCCGTAGACGCGCATCGCGCCCTTCCCGCCGGCGCCATACTGGACGAGGACGAAAGGCTGCGAACCGTCGTCTGACGCGAGGTCGCACCTGAGCGCGTGGACGATCCATCCGGTCGGACCCTGCAGTAGAAACGCGTGCTCGTCGTTCGGGTTGAATCCGTCGGCGGTCGGATCGTTCTCGTAGTACACAGCCGGCGTCACGCCGCTGTCGGAAGTTACGATTCCGCTCGTCAGCGCAGGCGCGCCGGGCGAGAGCTTGAGCGGACCGACGGTGTAGAGCGTGCGCATTCCGACGGAGTCGTAGGAGACGCGCTCGGGCGTGCTGGGCATCTGCACAAGATCGCCTTCTGAGTCGAACTGGAACCTGCACTGGAGCGCGAGATTCGCCTCCGCGCTGCCCCCTATCATGCCGAGGTCGTCTCGTATCTGCGCGGACGTGAGCTCCGCAGACCACGCCGACACCCCGTCGACAGCCACTCCGTGCGCGGACGCTTCAGGCGTGCCACCGTAGGTAGGAGCCCAGGCGCCGATCGCAAGCGCGAGGTCGTTCGTCAACGCGGGGACGGAGAGCTTCTCCGCCGACGTCGCCACATCCTGCGCGTTCGCGTACACCTTTGCAGGGCGAGAGCCGTCCGCCTCCGCCGCGCCGAGCGCAAGGGCGACGTGCGTCCATTCTCCCGTCTTGAGCGGAACGCTGGCGAAGTCCGACCACGCCTGTGCAAAACTCGCCTTGGACGAGACGAAAAGCACAGGCTCCGCGGCGGTTCCGCCTAGGCGGAATGTAACCGCCGAGCCCTGCTCGCGTCCGTATAGTGTTGCGAGAAGTCCGCCGCACGGCTCCGCGGCGCCTGCGCCGCGCGGCGCTGGACTCGCCCAGAAACCGAACGTGAAGCCGCCGTCCGCGTGCGGATTCAGCTCCTCGCCCATCAGCAGATATCCCGAGTCGGCCACGTCTTTGAGGTAGAGCGCGGATGCCGAGCCGCCTGACATGTCGCCGTCCGAACCCTTCTGCGACGCGATCACAATGGTCTGCACGTCGCGCGCATCAGGCCATTCAGCCTTGTAGCGCTGCACAACACACGGAATCAGCAGCTCGCCGGACATCCCGCCTTGCCGGATGCGCGACGACCACCACACCTCGATCGGGTCTGACGAGGTGTTCACGGGGTATATCGCGGATTTCAGCTTCGCGAAAGGACTTTCCGGGGGCGTGCCCTCCACGCTGTCGGAGACCTTGCTCTGTTTCGGTTCGTGGTACAGGACCGGATTCCAGTTCCTGCGGCTCGTGGAAGCCACAGAGTATATGTAGCCTGGAAGCGAGACGTCCGCGATCCTCGCGGCCTCCTCCGTGTTCTGCGCTGCGCTTCCGCCGAGGAGCGAGATCTCGTTGCCGATCGTCCACGACACGGCGTTAGTCATCGCGACTGCCGGATCGGTGCGGACGAACGCATGCACGGGCTGGAACCAGACGTTGTCGTCGCCAACTAGCTTAATGGTGAACATTCCTGCCGACGCGGCGGAAACGATTCCGTCGCTGTCCGCCTTAGCGATGTTGGCAGGCGACTGGTAGGCGCACACGGACGCCGTGAGGTTGGTGGGCGCAAAGATGGGCAGACCTGGCGCACTGGAGTTTCCGGACACGACGAACGTCGGCGCGTCCTTCGGCCAGGAAATTTCGTACCAGTCCTCCTCGAACGGCCAGAGGACGTCGAGCGGATCCGGCGCCTTCCAGTATATGTCCGCGCGCCACGGCGCAGACTCTCCCGTCTTCGTCGTGGTTGAGTCGGTCGGCGCGATAGCGAAGACGGCGCCGTTGTTCGGACTCCAGTTCGTCTCGCCCTTGTGCTTGTAGAGGTACGGCGCAACGGCGTCTCCCTGGACGGGGTCGTCTCCGGCGTGGATCTCCGACTCCAGCCCCTCGATGTCGTATCCTCCGCCCGACGGACGCAGCTCTTCGCCGACGCAGGCATTTATTACGTCGACGTCCGGAGGGCACGCCTCGACAACTATGGTCGCGACGAGGTTGTCCATCTGGCCCGAGTCGTAGTACGCGAGGACGAACTGTCCGACCGGTCCGTCGTACTCTCGCGTAGCCTCGTTGACGACGTGGCAGTAGCTTCTCAGGACCTTCGCCGTCGAATCGAAGACGACTCCGCGAACGATGTTCGACACGCCGGTCTGCTCCGAGGTGTGCGTCGTGGCGTACAACGGCTTCACGATCGCGGGGTCGCCGAGAAGCCGCACGTCGGGATGAGCTGATAGGTCGATCTTCGGACCGCTGAACGGATGCTCGGTCCAGAAAATTCGGTACGGCCTCGCCACGGAGGTGTGCCCGACAGTGTATGCCTGCGACGCGTCAATCCCACCGACAAGCTTCCACGGGACGGTCACCTCGCCGCCGCGCGTGAACAGGACGCGCTTCTCGGGCGACGACGCGGAGTCGTCGTAGAAGAGATACCCCTCGCTGTACGCCTGGGAGTTCGTTATCGCGGCACAGGTCGCATCCCAGTCGATCGTCCCCTCGGGAAAATCGGTGCAGCACTCGCC
This sequence comes from Kiritimatiellia bacterium, assembly GCA_016284515.1. GTDB lineage: Bacteria > Verrucomicrobiota > Kiritimatiellia > RFP12 > UBA1067 > UBA1067. The sequence goes on from JAEEOY010000108.1 coordinate 32,038, forward strand.
TATGGTGAAGTCGGCGCGCAGTTCGGACACGCCGAAGCCCCAGGATCCGTGCTCAAGGCGAAACGCGTCGCGCTCATGCGTCAGGTCCTGCGACACCGGCTGGATCTCGGGAGCACCGCCCTCGGAGAAGCCTCCGCCCGTCTGGTACATGGACTTGAGCGACGAATTCTGCCACTCTCCGGCGCTTTCCGAGACGGGGAACGGAAGAAGTGACACGAGCTCCCACTGCGAGCTGTCCGCCCGGAGCGACATGGCGGACACGACCGCCGCGACAAAAACGATTATGCGTTTCATCGGCATCATTCCTCCTTACTCCGCCCCTATGGGATACACCCAGCAGCGCACGCTCGCGCCGTTGGGAAGGCCCGCCGACGAGGGCAGCTCGATCGCCTGGCCTTTCCTGAACATTAAGCACGCGCCGGGCATGAGGTCCGTGCCGGTCGCGGAGAACACCGCGAAGCAGTTGTGCTCAGCGGTGCCGAAGTTCGCGGTAGATCCGTTCCACGACACCGAACCGAGGCTCTTCGGCCGCGTCTGCGAGAAGAACTTCACCGTCCCTCGCACCGGAACGTTGCTCCACCTTCCGGTGAGCCTGATGTCCTCTGGCGCAGGATTTGCGTTCGACGGAACGGCGACGGATCCGCTCACCGCGATCGATTTCGCGGAAAGCGTCTTCGCCTCGACGCGCTTGACCTCGGCCGTGACGATTGAAGGCGACGAAGACAGGGTGTCGGCGAACGCGGCCTTCGACGCCCACGCGCTCGCCATGAGCTCCTGTCTCGGATACTGCTCCTTGCCACCGTCTATGGCCACGCCGATCCACTTCGCCTTCCCGGCGTCGACCGCCTCCCTGAGCCCCGCTCCCTCAAGAGCGACCTGGAAGAGCCCTTCGGCGTTCACCTTCACGCCGTCCATCTGGACGCTCCACGACGGCGTCGCGTCGCCCTTCGCGGCGTAGACGCTGAAAGTCATGGGAAGCGTCTGCGCATCCGGCTGTCCGCCGGCAAGCCTAAGCCGCCCGCGGTACACGAGCTGCATGCCGTCGTAGGCCGCCGCGGAAAGAGCGGCGCAGAAAACTGTTGTCGCAACTGCAAATCTGATGTTCATTTCACTGCCCTCCGGGGTATTGGAACTACAGCCCAAGCTTTACGAACTTGACTCCGACGTCTATGCGCCCCTTGTAGTCGTCCGTGTCACCGCCCCACCATCCATCGACGTTGTCGTCGTATCCAACGGCCTTCAGGTTCACGCGCACGCGGTCGCCCGCGCGGTACGGGACCGTGATGCAGCGTTTCACCGTATCGAAGCTGTTGTCCGTCCCGATCGGCATTTCATCGAAGAACACGACGTCTCCGACAGAGAGCGAAAGCCTCGGACGCGGACATTTCTTGGGGCGCACCTTGACTGCGATCACGACAAGGCTGTCCCAGTTGACCGCCCAGTCGCCTTGCGCCGTCGTCGTCTTGGCGTAGAGATTCGCGTCGAGGAATCCGCCGCGGTAGGCATTGACCTCCGTGCCGACCTTGAAGTCGAATCCTCCCACGTCGTAGTCCGGAGACACGACGTGCCCCCTCGGGTTGAACAGCGAGATCATGCAGGCATCGGCAAGAGAGAGGCTGTCCACGCGCACTTTGTCGAGCTGCAGGTTCGTCGCCGTGACGGAGCCGCCAGAAGGAAGCGCCCAGTCGTCGACTTCGATTCCTTCAGAGGCAGTGACGATTTCGGCGCCGACCGTTCCGGAAACCGTGACGTCGACCTTGCTCTCGACGAGCTCGGCCTCGCACGCGGCGAATGCATACGGGACCGGGGACACGCGGAAGCGCGGAGATATCTCCGACGCCCCGTCCGGCTTCACGCCGACCCAAAACGTGTCGGGCATAGACGCGGGCACCGTGCCTGACAGCGCGAAATATCCGTCCTTGTCCGTAGCAAGAGTCACCCCCGTCTTCGTCTCGGCGGGGGACGACGCGTTTTCGGACGAGTAGAACCTGAGCTCGCACGTCCGCGTCTCATTCTTGCGAGGCTGGCCGCTGGAGCCGAGCCAGCATCCGTCGAAGCTGAAGTCCGCGGCGGACACCGAAAGCGCGAGCGCGGACGCAAGAAAGCCTATCGTCAAAGTGTTGTTCGTCATGTCTGCCCCCTGTCTCACGGAAACGGATTGTAGTTGCCGGTTATGAACGACTGCATCTGCATTGCGCTCGTCTCTCCGATTTTAGGCGACCCTCCCGCAGGAACGGGGAAGGACGCGACGCCATAGCCGGAACCGCTCTTGAGCGTCACAAGCGTGTCCACCATCGCGTTCTTCGACGAAGGAAGTGTATACGAAGTGAGGTTGTGCCACTGGTCGAACGTGTCGGTGAAGATCACGGAACCGGAGCTGGCCCCTATCGAGACGGGGATCTTTCCGTCGATCGTGTTCACTATCTTTCCTCCTCCTGTAGTGAAGTTGTTCTTCACGGTGAATCCGCCCTGCGTCTCCAGCCTGTCAGCGACGAGCGTGTCCGCCTTGAGCTTAGGCGCGACGAACTTCGCTGCCTTGGCGGCGCACTCCGCCCTCTCGGCGCGGTAGACTCCCGCTAGTCTCTTTCGCGGGAGCAGCTCGCCGTATCCAGACGGCGTTAGGGATATCCAGAGGTCCGCGCCGCCGACGGACGCGAGCGCGTCCGCAAGCCGCCTGTACTCCGTGCGGTCGAGCTCCGTGCCGGATCCGTCGCAGAGCTCCACGTAGAAAAGCCCTCCTTCGTCGAACCTCACGGACACCCTACGCCCCCACAGCGCCGTCGTCTCGCCGACATCGGCTTCGCGGTAGAGGCGGAACTCCATCGGCATCGGCACCTTGGTGCTTATCTTCGCCGATCCCGTTGGCACGAGCTTGCCGTGGTATGTTATCGCCCTGTCCGCCCGCGCCGCGGCGGCGGCGAGCGCAAGGGCAGCCGCGAGCGCGGCCGTCGTGAATACATTCTTCATCTTCTTCACTCCTCCATTTTCAAAACCGGAAGTATCCTCTTGAGCGCGAACGTGCCGCGCGTCGTAATCTCGCCCGAGCCGGAGAGTCCGCCGAGCGTCCATGTGCAGATTCCGTACGTCACCTCCTCTGGTGCGTACTTCCACGTCGACTCGCCGTCCTCCGTGCGCCACGAGAGCGCGAGTCGGTTCGTCACCGCGAATCCCTTTGCGTGGTCAGGATGCCACGCGTGGCGGAAGGGATTGTCCTTCGCGTCCTCCGCCACGACCCAGTCGAACTGCAGAAGATCGCCAAACGTTCCGCTCGTCGCCGGCAGCGCGTTGTGCGCAAGGTCGGGAAACACGCAGGAGATGCGACGTCCGCCTGTGTTGACGCGCTGCATGAGCTTCGGGACGCCGTCCGCGCCGATGAACACCATCGCGTTGAGCCGCATCGACCCGCCAGCAGCGACAGGCACGCCGTCGCTCATCTGGTCGACCTGCGAGACCTCGACGTTTCCGTACCAGAGCCCCTTCGGATACGCAGCGGAATCCTCGCTTTCGCCCTCGGCGGAGACAGTCACCGGAACGCGAACGCGCATCTTAGTGCCGGAGTGGTCCGACACCGCCACGAGCGCGGCGTATTCGCCGCCCTCGGGCGCGATCTGCGTAATGTCAACTGAAAGGACGATCTGCCGAGACTCTCCGGGTGCGAGCTCGAAGTCATGGGTCTCGAACGGAACCCACTTCGACGCGGAGGTGCCGGTCGCCTTGAGGAATATCTGCATCGGCGGAACCCTCTCGCCCGCAAGCTCGCCAGGCGCGAGGCTAACGCGCAGCGTGCGGTTGGTACGACCCGCGTTCGCGATCTCCATCGATTGGAGAGGCACGCCAGACTTGAACTCGAGTCCGCCGGAGGAGCTCGGGACAGTCACCCTCACGACGCCGGGCCAGTCCGCGACCGAATCGCCCTCGAAGGCGTAGGCCGTGCCGCCATTCAGCGTCGGCGCGCCTCGGAACGACATCATCTGCGTGAACTCGGGAGCCGCGGCGGATACACCGCCGACCGAGTGCGGCTTCTTCGCCGCGTCGGTGCCGAGCGGCCCCTCGCCGAAGTAAACAAGTGAGGACACCGTCTCTCCGGCGGGAATCGACACGCCTATGACGGTGGCGAATCCTCCGTCCGACTTCTGCCAGGACGTCTGCGGACAGCACGGACGCCCGTAGAAGGACTTCTCCGCAGCCGCCGTCGCGTAGACGAAATAGACGCGTCCGCCGAGAATCTCCTTGAGAGTTGAATCCGTCTCCTTGCCGCGTTCCCACACGAGGAACGCAGCGGGCTTCTGCGCAATGGAGGTTCCGTCGGACGCGATCTGCGCAAGCGAGGAGTACACGCTTGACTCGTAGCATCCCACGCGCTCCACCTGCGGGAGGTCCGCGAAGAAATCGGCCGGCGCGGGCGCGTCGGGCGTCGACTCAAGGTACACGGCGTTCCACCCGGCGGAGAGCGATAGCGTCTCCGCGATGTGTCCGCCGCGGGCGGACAGGAGAAATGCAAAGAGCAAAATGGATAATGTAAAACTACGGAATGTCCTCATCTTGAACCTCCTCATTCGGCGCGAAGCGCGTAGAACATGCTTGGCGAGGATGACGCGGGCGCGAGATAGACCGCCGCCTCGCCGATATCTTCGTATTCATTCCCCTTCACCCAGAACGCCCGCTGTTCCGCCGCGCCGGGCGTGCCGACCGCGAAGGATGCGGCATTCCAGGACATGTTGGTCAGAGAGGCGGACGTGTCGATGGCGTAGACGTGTCCGCCGGCGTATTCAAAGCGGAGCAGAGTCGAATCGTCCTGCAGGCGGAACTCAGTGATGCGGAGGCGGTCCGACGGATCGAACGGATTCGTCCCCGCCTTGTATTCCTCGTAGTTGGACGCGCCGTCTCCGTCCCAATCCGCTGCCGGGTCGTACGCGGACTTCCCTTCGGCCTGCATGTAGGGCGCAATTCCCGCGAGATAGTCGTCCGCGACGAGCACCGTGCCGTCTCCGTACGGGAAGGTTGTCGCGGAGGCGCTCACGACAGTGAGGTTCGTAATCGCGTTAGCCGCGGCGACGGGAGGAAGCGCGCGAGTCGACACGTTCGTCGCGACGCCGGCAGTCACAAGCACGAGAGAGAGGCTGTCGCCTATCGTCGCGCTTTTTCCCGACGCCTCGCTCGAAACAGGGACCTCTAGGACGAAGTTCACGCCCGAGGACGGCACAGGATCTGTTATCCGCGACGAGGCGAGAACCGTCCCGTTCGAGGCGACGGCCTGTATTACCGCGTCCGCCTCGGAGGTAAGCGTCTCGTGCCTGAAGTCAAGCACGCTGCCCGTGTAGACGTACGACCCGAGGGGGAAGTTGACGCCAAGCGCGGTCGCAGCAAGCGACGCAGCCGTCAATGCCGCAAATGTTGTCTTCATTGTCTTGTCCTTGATGATGATTTTCACGCTGAGGTCTTCAATGCAACAATAATGGGATTCCGCGTTCCGATTCGGTAATATTATATCAAAATTTCCGTTATGCCCGCTCGTTGGCAGTCAACTGACCATGACGGAGAAGTAGTCGCAGACGCGGGTGACTCCGTCGGGAACGGGAACGGTCGAGAGCCAGCAGGCGAGGGAATCCTCGTCGTCCGGATCGAACCCGTGCATTCCGTTCAGCGGCTTCACGCCCATGTCGCTCGGCGCGAACTGCACGCCCGCCTCAGCGAGGAATATCGCGTCGCCGAACTTGCGGTCCTCTCGCCAGATGCCGTGGCGCTTCATATCCTCCTCGGTGAGCCAGCGTCCGCGGAAGCCCTCGAGCGCCGCGCGCACCTTCGCCTCCGCCTCCGGCTTTAGCCACCAGAAGCGCGCCATAGTGGAGTCGATCGCGCTCGCGTAGTCCTCGCCCCAGACGAGACCCGTCTTAGCGAGCGCGGACGGAACGTCCGCCGTGCCCCTGAGCGGCGTCATGCCGTGGTCGGAGAACACCGTCAGCTCGAAGGGCCTGCCGCCTTCCACGAGCGCGCGGTGGAGTCCGCGGATCGTCTCTGCGTACTTGTCAACCTTGGGCCTCAGGACTTCGTCGCGTCCGACGTTGTCGTGCTGCAGCGCGTCGAACGCGGCGGAGTACACGAACGCGCGGTCCACTTCGCCTTTGCGGAACGCCTCCGCCGCGATGCGGAAGTTCTCCGCCTCGGGAAGCCGCCAGTTGGAGATGAGATAGCGGTGCCCCTGCTCGCTCCAGACGTCCGCGAGGTTCTTCACCGGCGCAAGCCCGCCCTTCACGAAGAGGTCGGTCTTCTCGCAGTAGTCCAGCTTCGGGAGCCGCTCGACGGGGACGCCGTAGAGCTGGAAGTATCCGGTGAAGCCGTAGAGTTTCTTGATGAGCTTCGAGAGCTGGTTCCGGACGCGGCCGCGGCGCCAGAAGGACTTCGGGCGCAGCAGAGGGGCGAGGAAGCGCATCTTGGCGAACGGACTCTTCGACGGCGCGTAGTCGTAGAACGCGAGGTGTCCGTGGACGGATGGACGCACGCCCGTGAGGATAGTCGGTATCGCGGTGCAGCTGTAGCCGAACTGCATCTCGACCTTGCGCCGATTCGGCAGCAGGTCGCGCAGGAAGTCGTAGCGCTCGACCTGCTTCCACCCCAGCGCGTCGACGAAGACGAAGACTTTTACGATGTCGTTACTCATGTGTTCTCCAGTGCCTTTGCCAGCGCGGCGATGTCGCCTGGCGGGACGAGTGTGGCCTTCCCGCCGCACGCCTCGGGAAGTCCGCCGACCGCGAACGCGACGACGGGACACCCGAGCGCGACCGCCTCGGCAGCGACGAGTCCGAACGGCTCCTGCCAGAAGCTCGGCACAACGACACACTTCGCCGCGCGCATCCACTCCTGCGGATTTGACTGGAATCCGTTGAATCGGACCCTGTCTGCGATTCCAAGCCCCTCCGCAAGCGCCTTGAGCTTCGGCTCCATGTTGCCCGTTCCGACGATGTCAAGCGTGCGCGGCGCCTTCATGCGCGCCATCGCAGCGAGGAGCAGCTGCACGCCCTTCCCGCGGATGAGCTGACCGGCAAAAAGGAGGTCGACGGGATGGCTGGAAGAAATTGGGGCGTGAGGGTCTCGCGAGTCATGCGGGACGTGAGCCGCCGGGACTTGCGGGGCTTGAGCAGGGGCGTCCGTCCTGATCACCGGCGGCTTTACCTCGATCTTCTCGGGCGGGATGCCGTTTGCGACAAGGCGGCCCTTCATGA
>JAEEOY010000109.1 GCA_016284515.1 Kiritimatiellia bacterium
ACATGATGACCGGCTTCCCGGGCGAAGGCGATCTCGACTTCCTGTCGACCCAGGGGCTCATCTCACGCGCGCGCTTCGAGCGCGTGCACGTGTTCCCCTTCTCCGAGCGCCCCGGAACCGCCGCCGCCGCGATGCCGGACGTGATACCGGACGAGAAGAGGCGCGCGCGGGCGCGCGAACTGGCGGCGATGGCCGACAAGCAGAGGTCCGCCGCGGCGAGGAACTTCATCGGAAAGACCGTGGAATTCGTCGTAGAGGACGAAAAGACCTGCTCCGGGTGGACTTCGGAGTACTTCTGGTGCTCGTGCCCCCACTCCCACGCCGCGCGCAAGTCCATCGCGCAGGCAAAGGTGCGCTCCACCGACGGACACATGCTTCTGGGGGAGATTTCGTAGGGTGGCGGGCGAAATAGTGAAGACCGAGGGCATCTGCCTCGCCATCCACCCCTGGTCGACGACGAGCCACATCGTGCGCTGGCTGACGCCGGACGGACCCGTCTCCTGCCATGTGAAGGGAGCGGTGCGCCCGAAAAGCGCGTTCCTCGGTCAGTACGACCTCAACTACACGTGCGAAGTCCTCTACTACGCCCGGGCGCGGGGCGAGCTCCACGCGCTCAGGGAATGCACCCCGCTCGACATGCGCGAAGGCCTCAGGGACGACTTCAGGGCGCTCGCGCTCGCCGGATACATGCGGGCGCAGTGCTCCGCGCTCGCACCGCACGGTCCGGACTGCGCGCAGTGGCACGCGCTCCTCTCAGGCGCGCTCGACGCCCTGTGCGGGCGCGAGGCCGGCCAGGCGGAGCTGCTGCGCGACCTGCTCGCCTTCGAAATCGGCGTCCTGCGGCTCTCGGGACTATCCCCGGAGATGGAGGCGGAATCCGGCGCTTTTGCGCTCCGCGGCGAGCGTTCGCTGCCCGTTTCGGCGGATGTCGCACGCTGCCTGAGGCATCCGCTCGCCGAAAAAAATATTCAGATTCTAGTAGACGCGGCAAGGGCAATTGGTGTATTCTATACATTCCACCTGGATTCTGCCCCGGAAATCCGGCGCAGCGTGCTCAGGATGATTTCAAACAATGAAGAAGGAAAACAAGATGGCTAAGCTACACATAGTTGGCACGGCGCTGGTCGCCGCGGCGCTGGTCGCCGGATGCAACAAGAGCGAAAACGCGGCAACCGAGCCGGAGAAGGCGACGACCGAGCCCGCGGCGGAGGAGGCAAAGGCTCCGGAAGCCCCGGCGGCCGACGAGAAGAAGGATCCGGCAGACGTCATGATCTCCGTCGGGGACGCAAAGATCACGCGCGGCGAGATCGACGCCCAGGTCGACGAGATAGTCAAGAAGCAGGGCGACAAGATCCCGGCCCAGAGCGCCTCCTACTACAGGCAGATGATCGCAAACCAGATCGTCCAGGCGTTCATCATGGACAACGTCATCGTCGCCAAGGCGAAGGAGCTCGGCTACAAGCTTGAGGACGGAGACCTCAAGGCGTTCGAAGAGAAGATGCTCAAGCAGTTCGCCGGACGCCCCGACGCGCCCAAGACGATCGACGAGTTCATCGAGAAGCTCCCCTTCGGCAAGGAATTCGTCACGAAGCAGTTCGAGAGCCAGATCGTCATCGAGAAGATGATCGAGGGCGAGATCTCTTCCAAGAGCGGAAAGGACTACGCGGCCGAGGCGCAGAAGATCGTCGACGACATCAAGGCCGAAAACGCCAAGATTCCCGAGGCGGCCGCAGAGGCCGAGAAGAAGATCAAGGAGATCAAGGAGACGCTCGACGCCACCCCCGACGCGGAGAAGGCCGAGAAGTTCGCCGAGATCGCCAAGGAGAAGTCCGACTGCCCGTCCGGCTCCAAGGGCGGAGACCTCGGCTTCTTCACCCACGGACAGATGGTCAAGGAGTTCGACGAGGCGGCGTTCTCGCTCCCCATCGGCACGATTTCCGATGTCGTGAAGACCCAGTTCGGCTACCACCTCATCCTCGTGACGGACAAGAAGGAAGCCGCCGCGGCTGAGGGCGACAAGCCCGCGGAGCCGGAGTCGGTCAAGGCCAGCCACATCCTCGTCAAGGCGCCCGCAGAGCGTCCGGTTCCGGATGTCAAGGACGTCGAGAAGTCCCTCAAGAACCGCGGCGAATCCGAGGAGATCGGCAAGTTCATGAAGGACATCCTCTCCAATTCCGGCATCAAGGCGGCGGACGAGTACAAGCATATGCTCCCGTGAGGGTTGCCAATAGCGGCCAGAATATGATATAATTCTCGCCCATTGAAAGGAAAAGAAGACAATGAGCCAGCATGCATCTCTTAAGGGTTCCGGCAAGATCACCTCTAAGCGCAACGTTCTGAAGCGTTTCGAGCGTGTAGACCTCCTCCAGAAGCGCGGGGAATGGAAGGAAGGCAGCCGTGGCCTCGGTCTCAAGAAGACCAAGCCCGAAGCCTAAGACAAAACTTTCTTAGTCGCTGAAAAAGCCGCGTCCGGTCCGCAAAGGGTCCGGGCGTGGTTTTTCTTTTCCCGCGTGGAGCCGCCTTAGTCCACGCGCGTGGGGTCGCACGCGCGGCGGACGACG
>JAEEOY010000110.1 GCA_016284515.1 Kiritimatiellia bacterium
CTTGCAGCGACGCTCAAGAAGGGGTCCGCAACTCGCGAGCTCAGGCTCCTCGCGTGGCTCGCTCCGGAAGGCGAGCTTATTCGCGCGGATGCGGCGGACTCGTCGCTCGGTGAGGTCGTCGCAGGGGGTCCGACCGAGGCGCCGCGGATCCTAGACCGGACTGGCGCGGAGACGATTCCGGCTGGCGTCGAATACTCGCGCGAGTTCGCGCTGCAGGAGCTCGGGTATCCGGCGAAGTTCTCGGTGACGCGCGCGCCGACGGGGCTCAAGATGTCAGCGGCGACGGGGGTGCTCTCCGGCGTGCCGACGAAGGGCGGCGCATTTGCCGCGGTCGTCAAGGCGACGGGTGTGGCGAACACGAAGTGGATCGACGAACTTCCCGTGGCGTATGAGGTCACCGAGATGCCCGGTTGGGCGTGGGGAACGTTCACCGGTGCGACGGCGGACGGACTCGTCACCGCTACGATCGCGAAGAACACGGGCAAGATATCCGTCAAGGTCGTGGAGAACGGAACTAACTGGACATTCACCGCGGCGTCCTTCTCGTCGCTTTCCGGCGGCGCATATGCCGCGGAGATCGTCGGCAAGAGCGGAAAGCTCGTCGTCACCAACACCCTCGAGCTCGTCGAGGAGACGGTCGGCGGAATGTCGCGCGGGACTCTGCGCGTGGAGAGCGAGGGGCGTCCGGGCGGATTCGACTGCGTGCAGAACCTCTGGAAGGTCGAGCCGCTCAAGTCGGCGGGGAAGGCCATCGCGGCCGATCCGGCGCTCAAGGCCGGCATGAAGCTCCGCGTCGCAGAGGACGGCACGCGCGTCGGCGACGGAGATGAGGCCTTCGGCGAGATCGTCGTCAAGTTCGCGGCGTCCGGCGACGCGACGTGCGCGTGCAGCTTCGACATGGGGACGGACGCGCGCGGCGCGGCCGTTGTGTACAAGGCGACGTGCAAGTCGGCGCTTGAGCCTCTCGGCGACGGCGCGTACACGCTTCGCGTGCGCGTGCCCGCGAAGGCGGGGAAGTTCGGCGGGTTCGCCGGGGACTACGAGCTCGGGCTGGGACACTGAGGGAGATCGAAATGGGCGCAAAGGCAAAAGGCGACAAGGTTTCGAGATACGAGTCGAAGTACGTGATACCGCGCGAGCAGGTCGCGGAGATTCGCGAGTTCGTGCGTCCGTTCTGCAAGCCGGACCCGAACACGAAGGGCGATCCGCCGGAATACGTCATCACGACGCTTCAGCTGGACAATCCGCAGATGTCGCTGCACTATGCGAAGGAGCTCGAGCGCGACGCGCGTTTCAAGCTGAGGGTGCGCACCTACGGCGAGATCGGCACGGCGCCTGTGTTCGCCGAGATCAAGGCGAAGTTCGAGCGCACGATCGTCAAGACGCGCGCGATGGTTCCGTTCGACGCGTGGGGTCCGGAGCTCATCTACGGCACGCGCGTGCCCAACATCTTCAAGAACGAGAAGCAGAGGCTCGACTTCCTGCAGTTCAAGCGCGTCGTGTGGCAGACGCTGTCGCGTCCGGCGGCGCTCGTGAGGTACACGCGCGAGTCGTACATCGGGACGGTGGACGGTTATGCGCGCATCACGTTCGACAGGAAGCTCCAGTACCAGATGACGGACTCCTGGAACGACTTCGGGAGGAGCGGCGTCTGGCGCAGCATGGACTCCGTCACTGCGCAGGGCTTCCACCTCCCGTACTCCGGCACGATCCTGGAGGTGAAGACAATCAACCACGTCCCGGAGTGGTCGCAGGAGCTCGTGCAGCGCTTCAACCTTCAGCTGTCGGGCAACTGCAAGTACTCGACGGCGATATGGCGCGACGGCGCGTTCGGGAAGCATCCGTCGACGAACGCCGCGCAGGACGAGGTGTTCCATTCGATTTGACCGCAAGGCAAAACAACAACAGGAAAACAAAAAAAGAAATAAGGAAACAAGATGGAAGCAACTGATTACATGTCCCTGTTCTTCGGAGGTGCGCAGCAGGCGCTTACGCCCTGGCTGGTGCTCGCGTCCCTCGGGCTCTCGTTTCTCCTTGCCTCGCTTACGGCGATCGTCTACCAGTTCACCTTCAGGGGCTTCACCTATTCGCGCTCGTACGTCCAGTCGCTCATCCTCGGCTCGGTGATCACGTGCACGCTCATCATGGCGGTGGGCAGCAACTTCGCGCGCGGCATGGGAATCCTCGGCACGCTCACGATCATCCGCTTCCGCGTGCCGGTGCGCGATCCTAGGGACGCGATGTTCCTCTTCGCCTCGCTCGGCGCGGGCATAGCGTGCGGCGCGGGCGGATATCTCGTCGCAGTGGCGGGCACGGCGTTCTTCGCCGTCGCGGCGCTGCTGCTGCATGTCCTTCCGTTCGCGTCAAGGCGCGAGTACGAGGGGCTTCTCCGCTTCCAGATGAAGACCGGCGACAAGGAGGCCGAGGCGGCGCTCCAGTCGATACTCACCAAGTACTGCAGCACGTTCGCGGTGCTCGGAGTCTGCGACGCCGTGCAGGGCGAGTACGCGGAGTTCTCGTACCAGGTGCGTCTTACGGATCCGTCCTACCAGCAGGACCTCGTCACGTCGCTGAAGAAGGACGGGCACTTCGAGTCCCCGACTCTTATGCTCCAGCGCAACACGGTTGAACTTTAACAAACACGGCGAAAGGCAAAAATGGAACAGAGTTTTTCCAGACCGAAGCTTCCGGGATCGGCGCGCATGCGCGCACGGGGGCTGTTCAGGGCGGTAATAGCGATTGCGATATTGGTGGCGGTTCCGATTCTGCTTGTGTTCCTGTTCAAGCAGGAGGCGAGCGTCAGGTTCAACGGCGTGGTCGAGTCCGGCGCGGAGAGCGTCGGACCCGTCGAGGCGGCGCGAATCGTGTCCATCGAGGTCGTCGAGGGTCAGAAGGTCAAGGCCGGCGACGTGCTCGTCAGGTTCGATCCCGCAGACCGCCTGCTCGACGACTCCATCAACGAGGTCAAGATTCGCGAGTACGAGCAGAACCTCGCCAAGCGCCGCGAGACGCTTGCGGAGAACGAGCGCAGGTGCCGCCAGCTCGCGAGGGAGGCGGAGGTCAGGCTCGAGGAGTGCCGCATGGACCGCGTCCGCGACGCGGCCGAGCTCGCCGGCTACGAGGCCGAGATCGAGCGCCTGAAGCCGCTCGTAGAGAAGAAGCTCGTGAGCGAGCTCGAGTTCCTGTCGATACGCCCCAAGGCCGAGGCGCTGAGGAAGACCGTCTCGCAGTACGAGCCGCTTCTCGAGGCGCTCGAGCGCAGGTTCGAGGCCGCGAAGAAGGACGTCGAGGAGTCCGCCGCGGAGCGCGCGTCCGCGGAGAAGGAGATCGAGGCGGCGATCGCGTCGGTGCTTGACGCCGAGAAGCGCAGCGCCGAGCTCAGGAAGGCCGACCCGACCGTGCTGCGCGCGCTTACGGACGGAGTGGTCTCCAAGGTCTACAGGCGCCCGGGCGACATCGTGGCGGGCGGAGAGCCAGTGCTGCGCGTGAAGGGCGCGACGGACGACGTGTTCGTGACGGGCATGCTGCCGATCGGAATGCTCGAGGCCGTCGGCATCGGAGAGGAGCTCTACATCACGAGGCTTGAGTTCAGGAACGGGCAGAGCGGACAGTTCTACCGCGGCGTGGTGGAGTCCATCGACTCCGAGGTTCTCGACCTGTTCGATCCCTCCAACCCCGTGCCGCGCACGCCGGCGCGCGGAAGGAAGACGAGGATTCGCGTCCTCGGCAAGGCGGAAGGTCTCGTCCCTGGCGAGACGGTCATCGTCGCCGACTCGGTCCAGCGCGGCCTCGTCGGAATGTTCGCGCACGAGTCCGCCTCGTCGGAGGAGAAGAAATGAAGCACGTGGGATTCGCCGTTCCGCTCGCCGCCGCCTTTGCGCTTGGCGGATGCATTGCAGTGGACGAGGTGCAGGGACGCAGGCTGGACCTTCCGGAATACGACGGAATCTTCAAGTGCGACTCGTCGGACGTCTCGACGCTCGACGACGGACACGAGGAGGTCGCGCACGAAGGCCCCTGGTCGTGGGAGGACCTCGCGGTACGCGCGGGCAAGCGTTCCGACGCGTCGAAGGTCGCGTACATCGACGCGGCGGTGCGCCGTCTGAGGGCCGAGGAGGAGCTTACGTGGAAGGATCCGGAGCTTCGCTTCGGACAGGACTGGGGCGACACGAGGAGCCGCACGTCGGGCGATCCGCCGGCGAACGGCAGCGGCTACACGACGTCCGTGGGCGTCAGGTTCTACGTGCCGAATCCCTTCGTCGAGCGCTACATCCGCGCGAAGAGCGACGGGGAGATACGCAAGGAGGACGCGCGCGCTGCCGTCGAGGCGTACGAGGTCTACAGCGAGGTCAAGATGCTCTGCTACGAGGAGGCGCGGGCGCGCGCCGACGAGCGCTACCTCGATGAGCGCGCCAAGGCGTGGGACGACCTCAGGAAGGCCAGCGACGAGAGCTACAAGAACGGCGTGTTCATCTCTCCTCTCGACGCCATCCGCTCGGAGACGAAGTTCCAGAAGGCCCGCATCAAGCTCGACACGATGGTTTCGGCGAGGGAGACGCTCCGCCGCCGCATCGCGTGGCTGACGGGAATCCCCGACGACAAGCTCGTGATCGATCCCGAGCCGCCGCCGATGCCCGACCCGACGTCGCTGTCGGTCGAGCACCTCACCGAGATCGCCTTTGCGCGCCGTCCCGACCTGGCGGCGGCCGTCGCGGAGCTTGACGAGGCCGAGGCGGGCGTGAAGGCGGCAAAGGCCGCGCGCATTCCGTGGTTCCGCTTCGTCGAGGCGACGTACTCGCACGACAACGACCGCGAGAACGAGTGGGACCGCCATCAGACCGGACATTCCGACGAGTTCTCCATCAAGACTTCGATATACCTCCCGATCTTCACGTGGGCGGGCGAGTCCGTGGAGCTCTCCGAGATGGTCCAGGCGCGCGCGAACGCGCGTCTCATGGCGCTCTACTCGTCGATCCGCCAGGAGATCACGACGGCCTACAACGACTACTTCGACGCGTGCTCGCGTGTCAACGAGGAGGAGAGCAGGAAGTTCGTCGAGCGCATGGAGAGCCGCATAGCGGAGTATGCGTCGTCCAGCGCCGCCAAGGCGGAGGAGACGTGCAAGGCGAACGAGGAGCTCATCGACTACAAGAACGTGCAGGACATTGCCTTCATGCTCAAGGTCGAGGCGGCGCTCAGGCTGGAGTCCGTCATCGGCGGACCTCTCCCCGTCCCGGCAGAGATTGAAACAGAAAAGTGACAAAAAAAGAGGGAAGAAAAATGATGAAACCGTTGGCGGTCGTCGCCTGCGCGGGTGTTCTCGCGCTGGCGGGATGCGATGAAAAGGGGAATAAGATCGAGGCGCTCGACGCGTCGCTCTGGAACGAGAGCGAGTGGATTTCGGCCGTCGACGCGCCGGTGTACGCCGGGAAGGTCGAGGACGGCGCGCGCGCGGCGGACGGCGCAAGCTGGTTCGTTCGCGAGATCGAGAACGAGGGCAAGGTCGTGTCCGCGAAGTGGATGACTTCCGGCCTCGGCATCTACGAGCTGTACGTCAACGGAACGCGCATCGGCGAGGAGGCGCTGAAGCCAGGCTTCACGCACGTGAAGAAGACGCGCCGCTCGTTCACCTACGACGTCACGGAATGCTTCAAGAAGGGCGAGGGAGAGAAGAACTTCCTCGCGGCCGAGGTCACCGGCGGATGGTGGCGCGACAAGATCGTCAACTTCACTGGAAAGAAGAGCGCGTTCAGGTCCGTCCTCGAACTCACCTACGCCGACGGAACCGTTAAGGTGATCGGCACGAAGGCGGGCGAGTGGATGGCCGGAATCGGCGGACCCGTCAAGCACGGCGCGATCTTCGACGGCGAGGAGTACGACGAGCGCGTGGAGGCTCCGTACTGCGGAAGCGATTCCTTCAAGCCCGCCGAGAAGAACGACGAGTTCAAGGGCGAGATTCTCCCGTCCGAGGGCGGAGAGGTCGTCCGCCGCTTCGACCTCGCGCTCAAGCCCGTCGTCGCGTACGTCTGGCAGGGCGTCGACGGAGCGGACGAGGCGAACAAGGTGTTCGGCACGGTTCACAAGCTCCGCGACGTCAGGATCGAGGAGAAGGGCGCTCTCGCGGACTGCACGCTGGCGAAGGGCGAGACGCTCGTCGTCGACTTCGGTCAGAACTGCGCAGGCGTACCGATCTTCGTGTTCGCGGCGGCCGAGGGGACGGTGCTGACGTGCCTTCCCGCCGAGATGCTCAACGACGGTAACGGCGAGCGCTCGCGCGGCAACGACGGTCCCGCGGGGAGCGTCTACCGCGAGAACCTGCGCGTCCCGACGAAGGGAATGCGCATCGTGTATACCTTCGGGGCGACGCGGAATGATCCGACGGCGGTCTACATGCCGATGCATACGTTCTTCGGCTACCGCTACATCTCCGTCACGGCGACGGACGACGTTAAGATCAGTGCTGTAGCGTCCATCCCGGTCACTTCGATCAGGAAGGACATGGAGCTCGGGAAGATCGAGACCGGAGTCGAAGACGTCAACAAGCTCATCTCCAATGTCTACTGGGGTCAGCTCTCCAACTACCTCTCCGTTCCGACGGACTGCCCCCAGCGCAACGAGCGCCTCGGCTGGACCGCGGACACGCAGGTGTTCACCGAGGCCGGAGCGTTCAACGCCGACACGTCTTCCTTCTTCCACAAGTGGATGCGCGACCTCTGCGACAACCAGGACTCGCGCGGAGGTTTCCCGGGCGTCGCGCCGCTCGGTCAGTACGGCAACGAGCCGATGCGCATCGGCTGGGCGGACGTCGGCGTGATCACGCCGTACCAGGTGTGGAAGCAGTTCGGCGACGCGAAGATACTCTCCGAAAACTGGGCGTCGATGGAGAAGTTCGTCGCGCGCGTCAACGAGACGAAGTACGACTACGACGCGACGAAGGACGAGAACGGCGGCTACCAGTGGGCCGACTGGCTAAGCTACGAGGACCTCGAGAGCTGCAGCGGAAAGGCGTGGAACAAGGACGGACTCCGTCCGGAGGCCAAGCTCTACTGGAACTACCTCGGCGCGTGCTACTGGCTCTGGGACGCGCAGATGATGTGCGAGATGGCCGCGGCGATCGGCAAGGACGCGGACAAGTACGCGAACATGGCCGCGAATGCGAAGGCGTACATCCTGAAGAACTTCTTCGAGGAGGACGGACTCGTCGCGAAGCCTCTTCGCGGCATGCAGACGCCGGCGCTCTTCGCGATAAAGTTCAAGCTCGTCGAGGGCGAGGCGAAGGGTAGGACGATCGAGGCCCTGAGGAAGAACTTCGCGGATCACGGAGACTGCCTGCAGACGGGCTTCCTCGGAACGTCGATCCTGATGGAGACCCTGAGCGCTAACGGAATGTCCGACATCGCCTACACGCTCCTCCTCCAGCACAAGAATCCGTCGTGGCTCTACTCCGTCGACCAGGGCGCGACGACGATCTGGGAGCGCTGGAACAGCTACACGAAGGAGCGCGGATTCGGCGACGTGGGGATGAACAGCTTCAACCACTACGCCTACGGAGCCGTCCTCGCGTGGATTTACAAGGACGCGGCCGGAATCGCCGCGGGCCCGAAGGCGCCCGGCTTCAGAAACATCATCATGGCCCCGAAGCCCGACCGCCGCCTCGGTTACGTCAATGCGGAGTACAAGTCCGCCGCCGGACTCGTCAAGAGCTCCTGGCGCTACGAGGGCGAGAAGTGGATATGGGACTTCACCGTCCCCGAAGGCGCCACCGCCGACGTGACGCTCCCCGGCGATTCCGTCGCGAAGCGCTACGCCGCCGGAACCTACCGCATCGTGCGGTGAAGAACATACTCGTCTATCACGACAGCGCGAATCCGTGGTATGCCGCGCTTATGCTTCGCGGCTTCACGAGATTCGCGCGCAGCCACAGGTGGAGGCTCGTCTTCATCCCCCGCACGGCGGCCGCGCGCGAGCCGCGCCGCCTGCGCAGGCTCGTCGCGGAGTTCCGCCCGGCAGGGCTTTTCGCCAACTATACCGAGGGACTCCGCGAGCTCGCGCCTAGGCTCCTGCCGACCGTGTGGTTCGACTGCGCGACATGGAAGATCGTTCCGCGCACGGCCTCGGTCGTCGGTGCGGACCACTCGCGCATCGGCGAGCTCGCAGCGGAGGAGATTTTGCGCCTCAACCCGGGCACGTACCTCTGCGTGGCGGCGAAGGGCGAGCCGTGGTCCGAGAACCGCGCCCGCCCGTTCTCCGCGTATCTGTCGCGCCGCGGGCGCACCTGCCGGATCGTCCGCGTTGACTTCAGCTTCGACGACCCGTCCGTGTCGCTTCCGGACATCAAGCGCATGCTCGGCAAGGCGAAGCTTCCGTGCCGCGTCTTTGCCGTCTGCGACAGGCTCGCCAACGAGGTGATGCTCGCAGCGGAGCAGCTTGGCCTGCGCGTGCCCGACGCCGTCGGCGTCATCGGGGTGGACAACGACGAGACGCTCTGCCTCGGAGGCGCCGTTGCGCTGACGAGCGTCCAGCCGGACTTCGAGATGGGCGGATGGCTCTGCGGCGAGGCGCTTGCGCGTCGGATGGCGTCGCCTAAGTCGCGGGGCGAGTCGCTCGAATACGGGGTCTCGGGCATAATGCGCCGCGGCTCCACCTTCGCGCCGAGGCGTCCGATGGACCAGGCCGCGGTCGAGCGCGCGGAGGCGTTCATCCAGACCAACGCGGTCTCGCGCATCGGCGTGAAGGACGTAGTCCGCGAGATGGGCTGCTCGCGCCGCCTCGGTGAGCAGCGATTCCGCGAGGCGACGGGCTCGACGATACACGAGCGCATCGCGTCCGTCAGGCTCGACGCGCTCCTCGTGCAGCTGCGCCGCGCGCACGTCAACATCGGGTACCTCGCGGACGCCTGCGGGTTCGGCTCCGCGTCCGCGCTGCGCGCGTTCTTCCGCAAGCGCATGGGGGTCTCCATGACCGAATGGCGCTCGCGCGAAATCGCTGCGCAAAACAAGCGGTAGAATTTTTGCGCATTATTTGCCGCTCCGCGTTTGTGTGGTGCTATGATTATGGCATCACAATCACTCAAAGGAGCGCTCATGAAGACAGAAGTCGGCAGAACAAGGGGGAATCGCGGACTTTATGCGGCCGCGGGAATCGTACTCTCGTGCGCGTGGCTTTTCGCGGCGCATCGCGCGGCATGGGCCGAGGCGGACCTCATAGTCAACGGGGACATGGAGACGCAGTCGGGCGGACGCCCCTACGGCTGGGGCGGAACTGGCGAGGCGCTCGAGGAGAGCGGCAACCACTTCCTCCGCCTCGTGCAGACGACGCCGGGCGAGATGCCGCTCGTCTACCGGCGCTTCGACCTGCCGAAGAACATCGCGGCCTACGACCAGATAGACTTTTCGATGCGCGGGCGCGTATCTGGGCTTGTCAAGGGCGCGGAGTCATGGTACGACGCACGCGTGATGATCAACGTCAAGAGCGCCTCGGGCGACACGCTCTCTTCGTCCAACATCGCGTTCGGCAAGGACACGGGCTGGTCCGAGCGCCACGGCTACATCAAGCTCGTCCAGGGAGCGGCGTACGTCGAGTATATGCCGACGCTGTTCCGCTGCAACGCGGGCACCTTCGACTTCGACGACTTCCACGCGACGCTGCGCGAGCCGTCCGTCGGGCTCGTCGCTCCGACGACCGAGGGACTCGGCGCGGCGGATGCGCTGCACGCCGAGGGCAACCGCCTCGTCAACGCGGCGGGGAGGCACGTGTGGCTGCAGGGCGTCAACGTGCCGTCGATGGGCTGGAGCGTCAAGGGCGAGAACACGACCGCCTCGTTCCAGGTTGCGATCGAGGAGTGGGGCGCAAGCATCATCCGCCTGCCGCTGCACTCCAAGTTCTGGTTCGGAGACAGCGCGTCCGACGGCGGCATCGGCTACCGCCAGCGCGTCGACAACCTGATCAACGAGGCGAACAGGCGCGGTTGCTATGTGCTCGTCGACCTTCACGAGTACGAGAAGGCGACGGCGAACCACGCGGCGTTCTGGCACAGCTGCGCGACGCGCTACGCGAACCGTCCGGGCGTTCTCTTCGACCTGCTCAACGAGCCGCACGACACGACGTGGGAGGTGTGGCACGACGGGATGCAGATGCTCGTCGACGCCGTTCGCGCGACGGGCGCGAAGAACGTCGTCGTCTGCGGCGGACTCGACTGGGGCTACGACCTCTCCGGCGTTCTGAAGGGATATGCGCTTTCGGACACGCTCGGCAACGGCATCATGTATTCGGCGCACGTCTATCCGTGGAAGGGCAATTGGCAGGAGAAGTTCCTCGACATCGCCGCGCAGCACCCAGTCCTCATCGGCGAAGTCGGCTGCCAGGTCGACCCGATGCCATTCGAGCCCTACGCGAAGGATCCGTACGAATGGGCGCCGAAGATCCTTGCGTGCATCAAGGAGAACA
Organism: Kiritimatiellia bacterium; assembly: GCA_016284515.1. GTDB lineage: Bacteria > Verrucomicrobiota > Kiritimatiellia > RFP12 > UBA1067 > UBA1067. The sequence goes on from JAEEOY010000110.1 coordinate 10,447, forward strand.
AGCTCAACTGGACGGCGTGGTGCTTCCATCCGACGGCCTCGCCCTGCGCGATCTCCGACTGGAACTTCACGCCGACGCCTTACTGGGGCGAGTTCGTGAAGGCGGCGCTGCTTGAAGCCGCCGAGGAGGAGGAGCCGGATACGGGAACGGAAACGGGCGAGGGGAATGGTACGAATCAGGATGTCGTGGACGCCACGCGCTACGCGTGGAACCCCGAGGTCGAGGAGGGCGACTGGTCCGATCCGAAAAACTGGATCGTCGAGAGCACGAACATCGAGCATCCGACGTATCCGAACTCCGCCAAGTGCCATGCGTACTTCCGCAACCTGACGAAGCCCGTGCGCGTGCGCATCACGGAACCGGTGCAGGTGGACTACCTCTGTCCGTGGGCGAACGTGGACGTCACGCTCTACCGCGAGAAGTCGCAGGAGGAGGTCCGCATGCAGATATGGGGCACCTGGTGGGACCAGACGAAGAACGCGAAGTTCACCGTCGACGGAAAGATCTACTACTACTCGCACGACACGAAGTACATAGCTGCGGGCGCGTATCTCAAGTTCGCGAACGGCGCGACCTACGAGACCTCGACGGAGACTTCTCTCCACGGCGACGGCGCGACGATCGAAGTGTGCGGCGGCTCGACCTACCTGCAGTCAGACTGGGCGCTCTCGATCAGGGGCACTGGAACGCGGTTCATTCTCGACGACTCGACGTTCCGCGCAAAGCGCGAGATCTACCTTGCGAGGAACACGGACGGCAAGGGGTGCACGCTTGCGATCCGCGGCGCGGCGCCGCACGTCGACTGCCCTGGCGTGATCGCCGGACGCGACGGCGCGCCGTCGGTGAGTCCGAAGATCGTGTTCACCGTCCCCGCCGGCGGCTATGCCCAGGCTCCGTTCTACAGTGAGAAGGGGAACTTCCTCTGGACGAACGACCACAACGCCGGGCTTATGACGGAGATATCGGTCGATCCCGAGTCGCCGTTCCTAATGGCGAAGGGTGCGGAATCGACGACTCTCGTGGACTATCCGAACGGTAGCGTGCACGGAGAGAACATCGTCTCCGCTGCGCTTTCCGGCGGACGCGAGATAGCGAGCACCGCGACCACCCTGATGATCCGCCAGCTGATCGAGGTTCCTGCGCCTACGCTCGGACTCGGCTCCACCTCGACCGGCGCGTTTTCGCTTTCGGTCGGCAACGCCGTGAGGGGGGCGAGGTACCAGGTCTACCGCACCACCTCGCTTGCGAAGCCTTTCGAGCCGTGGGGCGAGGTGGTGGAGGCGAAGGCGGACGGAATCCTCGACTTTGCGGTCGATACCGATGGCGCGCCGTCCGCATTCTTCAAGGTTGTGCCGATTAGATAGCCGAAATTCCCCCGGTGCGCTTCATGTTGGTTGTCGCCGGCGGTTACGCATTCACGGCGTGGATTATGATATAATATCCCCTAAAGGAAATGGCGGACAGGCCCCGCGGTCGTGCGGGCGGCTTCGCCAGGGCAGGAAGAAATGATCATAATTCTCAAGAAGGAAGCGGCGGAGTCGCAGGTCAACGGGCTCATCTCGCTTCTCGAGTCGAAGAACATCCAGCCGCACGTCTCGCGCGGCTCCCTCCAGACCATCGTCGGCTGCGTAGGCGACGTGAGCCGTCTCGACCCCGGCATCCTCGAGGCGCTGGACGGCGTCGAGTCGGTGCAGCGCATCCAGGAGCCTTTCAAGGCCGCTAACCGCAAGTTCCATCCCGAGGACACTGTCGTCGACTGCGCCGGTGTGAAGGTCGGCGGAGGCAACTTCTCCGTAATCGCAGGCCCCTGCAGCGTGGAGTCGGAGGAGCAGATTGTCGCCATCGCGAAGTCCGTCAAGGCGTCTGGCGCCACGATGCTCCGCGGCGGCGCGTTCAAGCCCCGCACCTCGCCCTACGCCTTCCAGGGGCTCGGCAAGATCGGGCTCGACATGCTCCTCACGGCGAAGCGCGAGACGGGACTCCCGATCGTGACGGAACTCATGGACTTCAAGGACATCGAGCTCTTCAACGACGTCGACGTCATCCAGATCGGCGCGCGCAACATGCAGAACTTCAACCTCCTCAAGGAAGTCGGCTCGTATACGAAGAAGCCGATTCTCCTCAAGCGCGGAATGTCCGCGACCATCCAGGAGCTCCTCATGAGCGCCGAGTACGTGATGGCCAGCGGGAACGAGAACGTCATGCTCTGCGAGCGCGGCATCCGCACCTTCGAGACCTCCCTGCGCAATACGCTCGACCTCGGAGTGGTCACTCTCCTCCACCGCCTCTCGCACCTGCCGGTGGTAGTCGACCCGTCGCACGCCACCGGCCATGCGTGGATGGTCGATTCCGTCTCCGTCGCGGCGACTGCGATCGGCGCGGACGGACTCATCATCGAGGTCCACAACGATCCGCCACACGCGAAGTGCGACGGCGCGCAGAGCCAGACGCCTGAGATGTTCGCCGGCACGATGCGCAAGATTTCGGCGCTCAGGAAGTCCCTCTTCAACGCATGACGCCGGGCGTCGTGCATCTCGTCGGAATCGGCGGCGTCGGAATGGCCGCGCTCGCCGTCCTTCTCCGCAACCGCGGATGGAAGGTGTCCGGATGCGACATTGCGCGATCTGCGCGCACCGCGTGGCTTGAGTCGCTCGGCATCCCCGTCTCCGTCGGACACGACGCGTCGCATGTCGCGGGCGCGGACATGGTCGTGGTGACGCCCGCGGTGCGCCCCGACAACCCCGAAGTCCTCGCCGCGAAGGGCCTGATGCGCTTCCGCGGCGACGTCCTCGCGGAGCTCGTGAACTCAGCCGCCGATTCGATCGCCGTCTGCGGCAGCCACGGCAAGACCACCACCTCGACATTCATCGCGAAGCTCCTCCT
>JAEEOY010000111.1 GCA_016284515.1 Kiritimatiellia bacterium
GGAGGCTGCGTCCCCGGCGGAGAAGGTCGTTTCCGTAATCCGCGGACAGGTGCTCAACATGTTCGAGCGCACGCGCTGGATCGGGACTTTCGACACGATACGCGTGACGGGTGGCGCGAGCCGCTCGAAGGGAATCCGCGACACGATCGCCTCCGTCTTCGGCGCGAAGGTAGAGACTCTCGACGTTCCGGACTCCGCTGCGCTCGGCGGCGCGATACTGGCCGCGCGGCTCATTGGCTGACACGGAAACATGGTTCAACGCTCAAGACAAATGGAGGAAGCATGAAGAAGGCGATGCTGTTCGTCGCTCTCGCAGCCGCGCTTTGCGCATGCGCAGAGACTGAAATCCGCGAGTCGATATTCATTGAGGCCGAGTCGTTCGACGACTGGGGCGGATGGGTGAACGACACCCAGTTCATGGACCAGATGGGCTCGCCGTATCTCCTCGCCCACGGCATGGGCAAGCCCGTCGCCGACGCGAAGACGACGTTCACCGCGAACGGCGGAAAGTACAACGTCTGGGTGAGGACGAAGAACTGGACTAGTCCGTGGCATCCCGATGTCGGCGCGGGCACATTCAAACTTGTCGTCAACGGAAAGTCGCTGCCGAACCTCCTCGGCTGCCAGGGCAAGGGCGAATGGCTTTGGGTCAAAGCGGACGACGTTGAGCTTAAGGACGGCAAAAACACGCTCGCGCTCCACGACTGCGACGGTTTCGACGGACGCGTTGACGCGATCTGCTTCACGACAAATCCGCAGCCGACCAGTATTCTCAATGTACAGCGTCCGACTTCGTTCATCGCCAATCCCGAGTCTCTGCCCAAGTTCGACCTCTGTGTCGTTGGCGGCGGCATTGCGGGAATCTGCGCGGCGGTCTCGGCTGCGCGCCTCGGACTTTCCGTTGCGCTTGTCCACGATCGTCCGGTGCTTGGCGGAAACAATTCAAGCGAAGTGCGCGTCCATCTTGGCGCGTACCAGAACCTGCCGCCTTACCCGAGGCTCGGTGACGTTCTCGCGGAGTTCGGTCCGACGCGCGGCGGAAACGCCGAAAGCGCCGCAAACTACGAGGACGAGAAGAAGCTCGCCGTCGTCGAGGCTGAGAAGAACATCAGGCTCTTCCTCAACGAGCATGTGAACGGCGTGAAGACGAACGAGACCGGGCGCATCCTCTCTGTTAGATCCATCAATACCAAGACTGGTGTCGCGACCTGGTTCGAGGCGGCAAACTTCGTGGATTGCACGGGCGACGGAACGGTCGGTTATCTTGCTGGCGCGGACTATCGCATGGGGCGCGAGGCGAAGAGCGAGACGAACGAGCCGGACGCGCCTGCGAATGCCGACATGGTCACGATGGGCGCGTCCGTCCAGTGGTATGCCGGGAAAGCCGAGGGCGACGCGGCGTTTCCGCCGCGGCCCTGGATGCTCAAGGCTATCAACGAGGCGAACTGCTCCCCGCACCTGAAGGGCGACTGGTGGTGGGAGGCGGGACTTGGCCGCGACCAGGTTGCGGAGGCGGAGTACATACGCGACTACGGACTCCTCGTCGCCTACTCGAACTGGGCGTTCGTCAAGAACGGCTACTCGAAGAAGGACGCCTTTGCCGACAAGGAGCTCAAGTGGGTTGCGTACAACGCGGGCCGCCGCGAGTCGCGCCGTCTCCTCGGCGACTTCATCCTCGACCAGAACCATCTCAGGAACAAGGACTTCCAGGCAGACGGCACTTGTGCGACGACGTGGACGATCGACCTGCATCTCCCGAAGACGGCGCGCGAGTCGAAGTTCGAGGGCGAACCGTACCAGTCCAACTCTCTCAACGAGAAGATTTGGCCGTATCCTGTTCCGTACCGTTGCTTCTACTCGCGCAACGTCCCCAACCTCTTCATGGCGGGGCGCGACATTTCCGTCACGCACGTTGCGCTCGGCACCACGCGGCTCATGCGCACGCACGGAATGATGGGCGAGGTCGTCGGCATGGCGGCAAGCGTCTGCAAGAAGCACGGGTGCAGTCCGCGCGACGTCTATTCTGCGCACCTGGACGAACTCAAGGAGCTGATGACGAAGGGCGTTGGGGACGGGAAGAAGCATGCTCGCCAGGACTACAACGTGCAGCAGTCGCTTGATCCGGACATCAGGACGAAGCACGCCGAAAGCGTGAAGGGGAGGGTGCTCTGACGGGCGGGACGCGAACTGGGCGATCCTCGCGCCCTTGACAAGCTAGGGGTCTCTTTTGTAATATTGATATATATAAACCGCGAATAGAACGCGTAAAGGAAAAGACTGAAAGGCCATAATGGGCAAGAAGCTTCTTATAGTGGAGTCGCCTGCGAAGGCGAAGACGATCGGGAAGTATCTCGGCGGAGAGTTCGTCGTGAAGAGCTCCGTCGGACATGTGCGCGACCTGCCGAAGGAAAGCGGCGCGATACGCATCGAGAGCGTGGGCGACGGCAAGTGGACGTTCACGCCGAAGTACGTCGTGTCCGAGGGCAAGGAGAAGGTTGTCGCGGAACTGAAGACGGCGGTAAAGGCGTCCGACGAGATCTATCTCGCGAGCGATCCTGACCGCGAGGGAGAGGCGATCGCGTGGCACCTGCACGAGGTGCTGGAATCCGTCGCGGGCAAGAAGCCGTTCAAGCGCGTCACATACAACGAAATCACGAAGTCGGCAGTCCTCAAGGCAGTGGCGGAGCCGCGCGGAATCGACATGCCGCTTGTGGACGCGCAGCAGGCGCGACGCATCCTCGACCGCATCGTGGGCTACAAGGTCTCGCCGCTTCTCTGGAAGAACATCTCGTGCGCGAACAACCGCTCGCTTTCGGCGGGCAGGGTGCAGTCCGTCGCGCTGAGGCTCCTCGTGGAGCGCCAGCGCGAGATCGACGCGTTCAAGCCCGAGACTTACTACCTGATGGGCGTCGAGGCGAAGAAGCGCCATTCGCGCTCGTCTTTCATCGCCAAGCTCTCCAGGCTCGACGGCGAGAAGCCGTCCATCGGCGACAGGCAGTCCGCCGACAACCTGCTCCTCGACCTCGCAGGCGCGGAGCTCGCGGTCTCGGCGATAAAGGCGCTGCCGAAGGCGAGGCACGCGCTGCCTCCGTTCACGACCTCGACGCTGCAGCAGGCGTCGTCCAGCGTGCTTTCATATTCGCCCGGAAAGACGATGAAGCTCGCGCAGTCGCTCTACGAGAAGGGGCGCATCACGTACATGCGAACGGACTCCGTTAACGTCTCCGAGCAGGCTCGCGCTGCGGCCAAGGAATTCATCGAGGGCGAATACGGCGCGGCGTTCTATCCTGACCAGCCGAACTTCTTCAAGTCGAAGGCGGATGCTCAGGGCGCGCACGAGGCGATACGTCCGACGGATGTCGCGTTCACGCCGGAGCGCGCGCAGGCGGACGGGATGGACCCCGCCGAGCTCAAGCTCTACGACCTCGTGTGGAGGCGTTTCGTGGCGAGCCAGATGGCGGACGCGAAGACGACGGTGAAGACTGTTTCGCTCGAGGCGAGGAAGCCGGCTCTCGCGCACTCCTATCTCTTCACGGCGAGCGCGACGAGCATCGACTTCGAGGGCTTCCTCAAGGTGATGAACCTGTCGCTCAAGAAGAAGAAGGCGGACGGCGAGGAGGATGAAGACACGGACGAAGTGGCGTCGCTTCCGGAGCTCGCGGAGGGCGAGATGCTCGACGCGGCTCGCTGGCTTGCGGACGAGAAGATGACTAAGGGTCCGTCGCACTACTCCGAGGCGAGCCTCATCAAGGCTCTTGAGGAGAACGGCGTCGGGCGTCCTTCGACCTACGCCGCGACGATCGAGACTCTTAAGGCGCGCGAGTACGCGAAGAACGAGAAGAAGAAGCTTATTCCGCTCGAGCGCGGCATCCTCGTCTGCGACTGGCTCGTGAAGAAGCTCGACTCGCTCTTCAATGTCGGGTACACGGCGAAGATGGAGTCCGAGCTCGACAAGGTCGAAAGCGACGGCGAGCCGATGAACGACATGCTGAGCGCCTTCTACGGAAAGTTCCTCGAGGCCGTCAAGGCGTGCGCCGAGCCGGCTCCCGACAGGGAGAAGTTCGACGCGGTGTTCGCGCTCCTCTCGCAGGTGAAGGTCTGGAAGGAGCCGAAGAAGGTCGGCAAGAGGGTCTACGACGACAAGGCGTTCGTGGAGTCCGTGCGCGAGCAGTTCGAGGAGGGCAAGAAGCCGATGTCGGCGAAGCAGCTCGAGTATCTCGTCAGGATGGCGCTCATGTACGAGCAGCAGATCCCGGGGTGCGCGGCGGCGCTGAAGGAGGGCGGCCTCACCGGTCCGCAGGCCCCGAAGCCCGAAGTTGTCGACTCCGAGCTCGTCAGGTGGTGCTTCGACATCGCCGAGCGCATCGGCGGGATGCTCAAGAACCCGTTCCACAAGAGCCTAAAGGACCAGTTCGAGCGCGGACGCGGGCTCTCGCCCAAGCAGTTCGCGATCCTTGCGCGTGCCGTCGGCGAGAACGCGGGCGCGCTGCCGGACTGCAACGAGATCCGCTCGCGTCTCATCGAGTTCGTCCCGGCGGGCTTTGGCGCGCCGCGCGTGGAGGATCCGACCGTCCCGGGGCTTCTCGATCTCATGAAGAAGGTCACGGAGTGGCGTCCGACGGCGAAGAAGGGCCGCAAGGTCTACGACGACCAGGCGTTCGTTCAGTCGCTTGCCGACCAGTACGACCGTCGCCGCACGCTTTCCCCGCGCCAGCTTGTCGCGCTGAAGCGCGTCGCGCTTTCGTACCGCGACCAGATACCGGGCTTTGACGAGGCCGCGGCGAAGCTTGGGATCAAGGACAAGGACTCCGCGTCGAAGAGCAGGCGCAAGGGTGCGGCCGACGGAGAGTCCGAACCTGTGGAGGCCGATGGCGGCGCCGAATCCGAATCCTGACGCGCCGTCCGACCCCGCGTTCTCCCGATTCGGCGAGTTTCTCCTCTCCGAGCGGAACGTGTCGCCGAACACGTGGGAGGCGTATTCCTCCGACGTCGCGCAGTTCGCGTCTTTCGTATGGGGCGAGGACGCGCGCGCTCCGTTCGCGTGGGCGTCGGCCGACGATTCCTCTGCGCGGGCGTTCCTCGCGGCGTTCGGCACCTCCGGCGCCACTGCGACGACGCAGAGGCGCAAGCTCGCCGCGCTGAGGACCTTCTACCGCTTTCTCCAGCGCGAGGGGCTCGCGGTGGACAATCCGTTTTCTCTCCTGCGCGGACCCCGCAAGGCGAAGACGCTTCCGAAGGTGCTGTCCGTCGATGACGTGACAAACCTCCTTGCGCAGCCGGAGAAGGACTTCAGGGAGAAGCGCATAGGCGAGGCGGCGTTCGCGCGCGACCTCGCGGTGTTCGAGACGCTCTACTCGACCGGATGCCGCATCGGCGAGCTCACGGCGATGCGCTGGCGCGACATCGACTTCTCGCGCGGCACGGCGATCGTCACCGGCAAGGGCTCGAAGGACAGGCTCGTAGTCATTGGCTCGCGGGCGCGCGAGGCGCTGGAGAGGCTGAGGGGACTGTCCCCGCAGGATCCCGACGGATTCGTCTTCCTGTCCGACAGGGGCGGCCGCGCGTCCTCGCGCTTCATCGAGCGCCGCATGAAGCGGTACCTCGCGGAGGCCGGTCTTTCGCAGGAGCTGACGCCGCACAAGCTGCGGCACAGCTTCGCGACGCACCTCCTGGACGCTGGCGCGGACCTGAGGAGCGTGCAGGAGATGCTGGGCCATTCGTCGCTCTCCACCACGCAGGTGTACACGCACGTTTCGGTGGAGCGTCTGAAGGACGCCTACTTTTCTTCACATCCGCGCGCATAATTTTGGTATAATGTTCAATCATAAACAAAACAAAAGAGGTGGGTTATCGCACAGTTCACTCGTGTAAACTACAAGATTCGCGTTCCGCAGGTTCGCGTTCTTGACGCTCAGGGTAGCCAGCTCGGCGTAATGGCGACGCGCGACGCGCTTCGTCTCGCCGAGCAGAGGGGGCTTGATCTCGTCGAGATCACGCCGAACGCAACGCCGCCGGTCTGCAAGATCATGGACTACGGCAAGTTCAAGTACGAGGAGTCGATCCGCGCCAAGCAGGCCCGCAAGGCGCAGAAGGTGCAGAAGGTGAAGGAGATCAAGTTCCATCCCGGCACCGACACGAACGACTTCAACTACAAGCTGAACCAGATCCGCGGCTTCCTCACGGACGGCTGCAAGGTGAAGCTCACTCTCCAGTACCGTGGCCGCGAGAACGCGCACCGCGAGCTCGGCGAGGACGTGATCAACCGCGTCCTCGAGGAGCTGAAGGACGAGTGCTTCGTCGAGCAGGCTCCGAAGACCCTCGGCCGCATCCTCGGCGCGCTTATTGGTCCGCCCAGGAAGAACGGCCCCAAGCCGCAGAAGCCGGCCGCTCCCGCGCCGCAGCAGGCGCAGGACCAGCAGCCCGGCGGGATTCGCATATCGGTGAGCTGAGGCGGGGAATGGGAAAGTTTCGCTTAAGGGGCAGACGCAGGCGCAGGCCGCGCGTCGAGCGCGCGGACAGGATACCTCTCCGCGCGATCGTCCCGAATCTAGTCACCTCGATGGCCGCTTGCGCGGGCATAACGTCCATATCGCTCTCCAGCGAAGGGCGCTTCGTGCATGCGCTCGTGGCGCTTCTGGTGGCGTGCGTGTGCGACGGCATGGACGGCAGGATCGCCCGCCTTCTGAAGGCTAGCTCGAAGCTGGGCGCGGAGCTTGACTCGCTCGCCGACTTCGTTAACTTCGGCGTGGCGCCGGCAATGTTCATGTTCTACTGGCTCACGGGCGGTCCGGCGCACGAGGGGATGTCGCAGCAGATGGTGAGGCTCGTCCTCGGCTGCTCGCTCTTCTACGCGCTGTGCGACTGCTTCCGTCTGGCCCGTTTCAACACGATGCTGGAGCAGCCGACGCAGCCGTACTGGAAGCACTTCTTCACGGGGGTGCCCGCGCCGGGCGGATGCTGGATGGTCCTCACGCCCGCGATCCTGTCGATCGCGCTCGAGGCGAAGGGGAAGTATCCGGCGCTCGCGGACGCTCTGCAGAATCCGTTCTTCGGCATGTTCGCGCTCCTCTTCGTGGGTGCGCTGATGGCCTCGCGCCTGCCGACGATATCGCTTAAGTCCGTGCACATCAGTCGCAGGTACCAGCTCCCCGTGATGGCGGCGCTGCTGCTCGTGGTGGCTCTCTTGATATCCAACTTCTGGATGACGGTGGGCGTCATGGGCTTTCTCTATCTGCTCACCGTGCCGGTCACCGGCCTTGTTTTTCTAAGAGTTCGCGCGCGCGCACTTGACGCCGCCGCCGCGAAAGTGTAAAATTACCGTCAAACGTCGAATAGTCGATTTAAACAACCAAGGAGTATCATAAAAATGAAGCACCTCAAGTTCGCAGTCGCGGCAGCAGTTCTCGCCGCCTTCACCGCAGCAAACGCCGCCGAGGCGGAGCCTACCACGGAAGGACAGGGCATCGGAGCGATCGGCATGACCCCGATCCAGGTCGGCCTGTTCGCGCCCGTTTCGATTCCGTGGGGATTCGACTGGGACGTCAAGGGCTTTGACCTCGACATCTTCTACATGGAGACCGTGAAGCTCCAGGGCGTCGGCATCTCCGGCATCGCCTCCAGGAACCGCGACCGCCTCGACGGCGTGCTCATCTCGGGCCTCTGCAACTGGAATGACATGGATGTGCGCGGCATCACCGCGACGCTCGGCGCGAACCTCTGCTTCGGCGACGTCTACGGCGTGAACGTCTCCACGTTCGGCCTGCGCAACCTCATGAAGGGCCTCGACGTCAACCTTATCGGCTCCTACCAGAAGAACTTCGTAGGCTGGCAGACCTCCTGCGTGTGCAACTTCAATGAGGAAGACTGCACCGGCGCCAGCTTCGCGCTTGCGCTCAACATGGCCCGCGTCGAGACCGGCTTCCAGGCTGCGTTCATCAACAGCGCCGTCGAGCTTCACGGTGTCCAGATCGGCGTCATCAACGTCGCCCAGGAGTGCCCGTGGGGTCTGCAGATCGGCCTCATCAACATCATTCTCGACAACCGCGTGAAGATTCTCCCGATTGTCAATGGCTACTTCGGCGGCAGCGAAGAGTGAGCAAGCCGAATCCATTTCTCAAGAAGGCCACGGGGTCCGCAAAGGGCCCCGCGTCCGTTGTCCCCAAGAAGCGCCACGGCCTCGGCCGTGGCATTGACGGGCTTCTCTCGTCCTCCAAGCCGGTAGTTCCCGTCGAGGCTCCCGCGGCAAATGCGCCGCGTCCCGCCGCGGCAGCACCTGTCGCGCCAGCCGCTTCGGCAGCGCCGGCGTCCGCTCCGGGCGCGCCGCTTGAGCTCAACATCCTCGACATCGAGCGCAGCCCCTACCAGCCGCGCCGCGAGTTCAAGGAGGCGGAACTCAGGGAGCTCGGCGAGTCGATCAAGAACAACGGTCTGGTGCAGCCTCCCACGGTCCGCAAGAACTCCGCGGGCAAGTATGAGCTTATCGCTGGCGAACGCCGCCTCAGGGCCGCCCAGCTCATCGGCTGGAAGAAGATCCAGGTCGTCGTCAAGGATGTCGACGACCAGACGGCGGCGATAATGACGACGACGGAGAACCTCCAGCGCGAGGATCTCAACCCCATTGAGGAGGCCGTCAGCTACAGGACACTCCAGGAGAAGTTCAACCTCACGCAGGCAGACGTCGCCGAGAAGGTCGGCAAGGGTCGCGCGACCGTCGCGAACGCCGTGAGGTTGCTCGAGCTCCCCGACGAGGTGAAGTCCCTCGTCGAGGCCAAGCTTCTTTCCGTCGGCCACGCGAAGGTCCTGCTTTCCGTAGATTCCGAGAAGGAGCGCATCCTCCTTGCGCGCGACTGCGTGAACGACCAGCTCACCGTCCGCGCACTCGAGAAGAAGGTCGCGCGTCTGCATTCGCCCGTGCCCGAGAAGCCGCGCGGGACGCCCGACATCCCCGACGGATACGTCAAGAGCCTTTCCGAGAAGCTCAAGCGCCACCTTGGCTGCGCCGTCCGCCTCACGAGCGGCGTCACGCACGCGAGCGGCAAGCACACAAAGGGCGTTCTCGAAATCGACTTTTTCGACAACGACGACCTCGACCGCATCATCAAGATGATCGGCCTGGAGGTCGACTGACTATGTTCGCGCTTCTTCTTGCGGCAGCGTTCGCGTTCACCGCAGAAGACGCGAGCCTCGCCTATTCCACCGCAGCGCGCCTCGTCGCGGAGCATACGCCGCGCGACGCAGGGACGCGCCGTGCGCACATGGCGGCGGACTATATCAAGGACGCCGCCACCGCTGCGGGCGCGAACGTCGTGTGCGACAGGTTCTCCGCGAAGACGCCAAAAGGCGTGCGCGATTTCGTCAATCTGTACGCCGAGTTCCCGGTGGATTCCAATGGACCCTGGACCATCGTCCTGTCGCATTACGACACAAAGCCTGGCGTAAAGTGCCCGGGCGCGAACGACGGCGCGTCGACTTCCGGAATACTCGTGTCGCTCGCGCGCAGGCTCGCGTCGTGCAGAGAGGGGCGCGGAAACGTCATGCTCGTCTGGACGGACGGCGAGGAGTGCATGGAGGCGTACCTGGAGAACGATGGCTTCTGGGGCTCCATGCGCGCTGCGCAGATGGTCAAGGAGACGGGACGCAGGGTCGCTGGCGTCATCTGCATCGACATGATAGGCGACAAGGACCTCGCGATCTCGATTCCGAAAAACTCCACTCCCGCCCTTGCGCAGCTCACCCTGAAGGCCGCTGGGCGCGCAGGAGTCGCGGACAAGGTTTCCCTATCTCCGCTCCTCGTTAAGGACGATCATGTTGCTTTCCTCAACGCCGGATTCCCCGCGATCGACCTCATAGACTTCGAGTTCGGCAGCGAGCCGGGCCTGAACGACTACTGGCACACCGAAAAGGACACGATGGACAAGGTCTCGCGAAAATCCCTCGAGCAGTCAGGCCGGCTTGTGGCAGAGCTAATCAAGCTTTTGTCCGGATTTTAGCCGGGGACGGCCCTGTTTGATTTTTCAGCCACAAAAAATATGTAACCTTTTTGCGGGCTGCGTGTACAGATGTCAAAGCCAATGAGGCGGAAAACAAAACATCAAGGAACATATAACAATGCCACTGGACATCAACGGTTACAACAAGACATTCAGCAACTTCGCGTCTTTTGCAGAGCAGCTGGGAAAGAAGGGGTTGCAGAGCTCGGTTATCAATGCGGACTCGAGGCGCGCAATAGCAGGCCCCAGGATTGTTTCGGTAGAGTCGTCTGTCACCGATCACGTCCGCAACTGGTTCCGTACGGACGACGACAAGGCCATAAACGACCGCACCCGCCAGCTCTTCAGGGATGCCGTTGCGGACATGTTCGGCGGCGAGTCCAAGATTCCTTCGAATGTCATCAAGGCAATGGAGCTTTCCAACTACGGCAACGGCAAGCCGCTTACGGCCCGGCGCATTCTCTTCGTGAAGGCGGAAGTCGACAAGGTGGCTTCGCACTTCAACGTAAAGCTGGCCGAAGCCAAGGCCGCGGCGGTGGAGTCCTACGGCAAGGTGAACGAGGATATGCCCGGGGTCCAGCCGGGAAACCTAGTCACGAAATGGACCGTCGACCTGCTCGTCAGTGCAGCGATGGAATGCGCTCGTGGAGACAAGGAGGCGCTCGATCTCCTTGTCTCGCCTGGGATGCTCGACGGTCTCCTGATCCGCGGCGACAGCAACCTCCGAACGCCGAAGGACGTCAGGAAGAAGGTCGGTGAGCTTCTCGCCAACATCGACGAACTGCGCAAGTCTGCAAAGGGGAATGCCGAGATATTGAAGGCCGGATTCGCGTTTCTGAAGGATATGAACGGCAAGACCGTTCCGCCCGGCATGATCGCCAAGATCGTAAGCTGCGCGCTCAATGCGAAGGTCAACCTGATCAAGGGTCTGGACGCATCGTCGTCAGGGCTTGCCGTGCACAAGGCGCTACTGCAGTTCAAGACGAACGTTGTGGCGGTTCTTGAAGAGGCGGGCGTTGAGAATGCGTTAATCGGAACCGACGAAAGGGTGAACGCGCGCAATTTCATCGCGAGCACATTCATCGCCCTGTGCGGGAAGTCCGCGATTCGGAAGATCATGGCCGCGCTCAATTCAGAAAACACCGCCAAGCTGTCGGCGCTTTATGCCAGGTTTTCAGCTGGCAAGTTCGGCAAGGCCGGACTTTCTGACGGCGTCGTTGAACAGACCATGACGATGGCGGGCCGGGCGAAGGGCATGCTGCTCGATTTCAAGATTGCTGTTGCAACACTTGATGATGCGGCGAAAGACGCGGATTCGGTACTCGTCGACTACGAAGGTTCTTTCGACAAGGAGGCGTTCCACGCCAGCGAGATGCTCGGCGATCTTGTTGACGAGGCGAGGGTGGCTGCCCGCGAAGCCTCCGCGAAATACATTCAGAAAAGCGTGAAGGGCGATGCGCCTGGAGCTGATGCATACCGCAGGATGTTTGCGAAAGTGGTCGGTGCCGAAGCTGGAGACGTGGAACAAGACATAATTTTCGCCAAGTCGGCGTCCACCAGCGCGATGCTCAACTGGTCTGTTGCGGCGGACTGCAGGCTCTTCGCGCAGGGGAAGGGCAGGCAGACCGCCTTTGCGGCCGCGCTCGCCGGCGGATTCCTGGATGTCAACCTCCCCGGTGGAGCCAAGCTTTCCACGGACTACGACACGGCTCTCGACCAGGTCGCCGACCTTGTGACCAAGGGCAAGGTGAAGCCCTACAAGGAACTTGGAGACAAGGAAAGGAACAAGGTTCACATCGCTCTTTCCCTCCTCTCGAAGGAGACGGAAAAGGCTGCCTTCGACGGACAGGCGACCGGGCTTGATCCGAATCGCGCCAAACCGGCGTTTACGACCGTCAGCAGGCAGGATGAGGACACGAGGTCATTCACGCTTGATATCGACAAATACGGCCGTCTCAGCATCGACTTCGACGGCACGAAGCAGCTGGATTCCATAACCACTGAAGGCGACGACGGCAATCCCGTGACGACTGCGGTCAACAAGGGCAGCAATCTACGCGCGAGGATGTCCATTGTAATGACTTCACGTGAATTCGACCGCATGTCGGAGCTCGACTTCACGAAGTTCGACGGTTCGCAGGCGAATGCGCTCAAGGCGAACGCCAAAGGGCCTGTTTCGCCAGAGGATGCGCTTAAGACCTTCGACAAGAGTTTCCGCTTCGACGAGCTTGCGCTTAAGTTCTCCTTCGGACTTACCCCTACCTTCGTCTGACCGCTCATCCTCGGCACTCCCGCCGACATCACCGTTAGGATTCCTAGAGGGACTGTCCCCGTGATACGTGATTAGAAATCGGGGACAGTCCCCCCCATAATCCCTCGCCAGTCTTTCGGGGACAGTCCCCCTCGTAATTATCGTGGGGACAGTCCCCCTCATAACCTCCTGAAAACCCCTAACTGACGGAATTTCATGTTGACGAATTTTCGTGAATTTTGACTCTTCGTCCAGGAGCCGGGAAGGGCACATGCGTTTCGACTAATGTTTTCAGGCCTTTCGTCGAGGTCGGACGATCCCGCCATGCGGTTTTCGAAATGCTTAACTGACAAAATTATCAGCGAAATATCAGTGAAATATCAGTGAATTGTCAGAAAACTTTTTGCGGAAACTGCTATCATATATGTGTTCTCTCCGAAGTTTCCGGCGGGTGCCGGCGGCACGGTGGGAACGCG
>JAEEOY010000011.1 GCA_016284515.1 Kiritimatiellia bacterium
GACAAGGGCCGCACGAAGGAGGAGCTCAAGAGCTATGCGGACGGCGTTACGCTCAGGAACAACGTCATCGAGGCGCAGAACGTCAAGGACCTCGTGTGGCGCGACGACGTCTTTGAGATCTCGAACCTGGTCTTCGACGGCAACCTCGTCAACGGCGCGGAGGTGAAGTAGCACCGATGCGCGGTCGCCTTTTTTGGTATAATTACCGCATGGAGAAATTCATTGCAAAGGCGGCGACCGCCGCGCTCTCGCTTGCGCTGCTCGGCCAGGCGGGATGCTATTCGATAAAGCTCGACTCGCACGGGGACAAGGTTTCGCGTCCGGTCGCGAGCGAATGGTTTTGCCACACGGTCTGGGGCGGGGCGTGGTGGGGCGAGAGCCCCGAGCAGCGCTGCCGTCTCGCGCCTTCCCCGGACGGGAAGGTGAACACGCATGGCTTCCGCCGAGTCGAAATAACAGGATGCTGGTGGTCAGTTCCCGTCTCTGTGCTGACGCTTGGCGTGTGCGTGCCGGTGCATGTCGAATGCTATGAGGCCATTCCAGACGAGCGCGGCGCATCCGCCGCGGCGCCGCTTGACCTCTGAAGGAGGATTCGGACGATGAAGAAGCTCAATCTCGTCGCGATGATCGACGGAACCTGGAACGACTACGAAAGCGGGACGAACGTGCGGCGTCTCCACGACATGATCGTGCAGGGACGTCCGTACGTGATCGATGGAGGAGACGTGCAGTACGTGACGCGCGCGAACTACGAGCGCGGACCCGGCACGTCGCCGGACGTGAAGCTGACGGGCGGCGCGTTCGCGTCTGACCTTGCGCGCGCCATCGGACACTCCTACGACTGGCTCGCGACGCGAGCAGCGAATGCCGCGCCGGAGGAAGGCGAGATGCAGGTGTGGCTGTTCGGCTTCAGCCGCGGCGCATACAGCGCGCACGTCCTCAGCTGGCTTCTCTCCGAGGTGGGGCTTCCGCGCGAGGTCGATCTCGCCAAGGAGATCGCCGAGGTGTACGTGAAGGGGGACAAGAAGTCGCTTGCGCAGCTTGCCGAGCGCGCGGGCTGCCATCCGTCGCCCCCAGTTGTGTTTCTCGGACTCTGGGACGCGGTGACGGCTCCGCTCGACATCCGCGGCAACTGCCACGACGGAGAAGTCGCGCCGATCGTGAGGTGCGCGCGCCACGCCATGGCCGCGAACGAGCGGCGCATCCTCTTCGACGTGATGCACTACGTCAGCGGAATGCCCGAGGACTTCGTCCAGATGTGGTTCCCCGGTGTGCACGGCGACGCGGGCGGGATGTACGAAGACGACAGGTGCCTTTCGGAGATTGCGCTCAACTGGATGGCGTGCGCGGCGCGCGAACACGGACTCGGCCTCTCGCCGCGTCCAGTGGAGATGTCGGAGTACGACTTCAGCGGCAGGCAGGCGCATGACGAGGCGTGGGGCGAGACGGCCAACAGGCGCTTTGTCGAAGGCGACGAATTCCACGACTCCATCGCCAGCCTCGGACGGCTCGACTCCGACTACCGCGTGGACGTCTCGGGCCTTCCCGAGGCCATCTTCTCCCTCTTCTCATAGCTCCGGCTGCGTCAGGCAGGGTTGCGCGGAAAATGGTATAATATTCTCCAAAACTTAAGGAGCACACAACAATGGCGGCTATATACGAATACACGGGAGTGGTGGAGAAGATCCTCCCGACACAGACTTTCGCGAGCGGATTCACCAAGCGCGACATAGTGATGACGGACGACGTGGGCACGGAGTCGAAGTGGCCCAACCACATCGCGTTCACCTTCAAGAAGGATTCCGCCTCCATTCTCGACACAGTCAAGGAAGGCCAGCGCGCGAAGATTCGCTTTGCCATCGACGGACGCGAGTGGACGAATCCGCAGGGACAGGTCAAGTACTTCACCGACCTCACCGGCCTCAAGCTCGAGGTCCTCAACGCCGACGGATCGTCTACCGAGCCTGTGCCGGCGCCTGCCGAGCCCGACTTCCCGGAGGATCCCGGAGCTGTCGACGACATGCCTTTCTGAAGTTGAAGGGTCGAAAAGTCCAAACCTTTGAACCTTGAACTGGCGGGAAACAATCACAAAGTCCTCGGGCTTCCTTGAATCGAAGGGCGTGCCCGACGCCGCGGTTGCCGCGGAGCTGCTTGCCGCGCGTCTTCTCAGGACCGGACGCGGCACACTTGCCGCGCACCTCGAGAAGGAGGCGGGCGAGAAATACCTTGAGGCGATGCGGCGCGGACTTGCCCGCCTCGCCAAGGGCGAGCCTGTCCAGTATGTGATAGGCGAGTGGGATTTCCGCCATCTTACGCTCAAGTGCGACCGCCGTGCGCTCATTCCCCGGCCGGAGACCGAGGAGCTCGTCACGCGTGTGCTGGCGCATCTGAAGCGGATGCAGACCGACGGCCGTTCGGATCCGCCCCTCGTCGTCGACGTAGGCACGGGAACAGGCGCGATAATCCTTTCCCTCGCGCAGGAGTTCGGCGGAGAGGCGGCGTTTCTCGGAACCGACATTTCAGAGGAGGCGATAGCGCTGGCGAAGGAGAACGCGGAGCGGTGCGGACTCTCTGGCAGGGTGAAGTTCGCGGTTGCCGACGGACTTGACGACTTCGACGAGCCGGAATGCGTGGACGTCATCGTGTCGAATCCGCCATACATCGAAAGCGCCGTCTGCGAGACGCTCGATCCGCGCGTGAGGGACTACGAGCCGCGCCTTGCGCTCGACGGGGGCGCGTCGGGTCTCGACTTCTACGACCGCTACCTCGGCGACGCGCTGAACGTCCTGAAGCCGGGCGGCGCTGTGTTCTTTGAAATCGGCGAGGCGCAGGGTCCGGCCCTCGCGAAGTTGATGTCGGACTATGGCTTCTCGCAGGTGAAGATCGAGAAGGACTTCGCCGGACACGACCGCTATGCGTCGGGGGTGCTGGCGTGACGGCGCAGGACATGATCGAGGCGGCGCGCCTGGTGCGCGTGAGGGAGCTTCAGACGGCGCTCACGAAGGCCGCGGCCGAGAACGGCGCGCTGCGCGCCGAGAACGAGATGCTGCGTGCGCACTTCGACCTTGCGCTTCTCGCGGCAGGCGACCTCGCGGCGCTTCCGAGCGGGGGGAAGCTCGTAATAATCGACGGCTGGAACATGATCCTCGGGGCGCAGAAGGAGGCGCGCGACAGGGCGGACCTCCTTGCGCAGGCGAAGGCGCACGTCGCGGAGAATCCGGCGGATTTCGTGTGGATAGTCCTCGACGGAAACCGCGCGTCGTCGTCCGTTGATGGCCGTGTGCGCGTCACGTACACGGGCGGGACGGGCGCTCACCGCGCCGACAGGCTCGTGTGCGACTTCCTTCGCATGGCGCGCTTCAGCGGGGATCTCTCGCGCATAACGGTGCGCACGAACGACAAGGATTTCATCAAAGAGGTCAAGCGCCTCCGCGCAGGGGCGTAGCGGGCGTTTGCAAACGGGAAAATTTGATATAAGAGACAGATATGGCAAAGGAATACGGAGACGGAAGCATTAAGACGCTCGACCCGGTGACGCACATAAGGCTGCGCCCGGGCATGTATGTCGGCGAGCCCGGGACGGGCGCGATGTACCACGACTGCATCTACATCCTGATGAAGGAGGTAATCGACAACGCGATCGACGAGTTCGGGCAGGGTTTCGGCAAGCGCATCGACGTGAACGTCAACTACGACACCGGAGAGGTTTCGGTGCGCGACTACGGACGCGGCATACCACTCGGCAAGGTGGTGGACTGCGTCTCGCAGATGAACACTGGCGGAAAGTACGACAACGAGAACTACCAGTTCTCCGCCGGCATGAACGGCGTCGGCACGAAGGCCGTGAACGCCCTCTCGGAGTTCTTCGAGGTCAGGAGCTTCCGCGAAGGGGAGTTCTCCGAGGCGTACTTCGAGGAGGGCAGGCTCAAGTCCAAGAAGCGCGGAAAGGACAAGGAAGGGCAGCACTCCGGCACGTTCATCCGCTACAAGCCCGACCTCAAGGTCCTCAAGCGCTTCAAGGTGCGCGAGGAGCACGTCCTCAGGCGAATGAAGATGTACTGCTACGTCAACGCCGGGCTCACGATCGTCCTCAACGGACAGGAAATCTGCTCCGACAAGGGGCTCGCCGACCTGATCTCGGACGAGGCGCAGTTCGAGAAGCTCTACCAGCCGTTCCACGTCAAGACGAAGAGCCTCGAGATAATCTTCACGCACACCAACCGCTTCGGAGAGGAGTACCACTCGTTCGTCAACGGACAGTACACGACGGACGGCGGAACGCACCTCACGGCGTTCAAGGAGGCGCTCACGAAGGCGCTCAACGACTTCGACGGAAAGAAGAAGTTCGACGGAGACGACATACGCGACGGACTCATCGGCGCGGTCTCGGTGCGCATAATGAACCCCGTCTTCGAAGGCCAGACGAAGATAAAGTTCGTGATGAACGACATCCGCGCCGACCTGGTCGCGGAGATGAAGAAGGAGATCGAGGCCGCGCTCCACCGCTCGCCGTCCGAGGCCGAGAAGCTCATTGCCAAGGTCGAAGAGACCGGCAAGATACGCTCCCAGCTCAACACGATCAAGAAGCAGGCGCGCGAAAGGTCGCAGGCCGTCTCAGTGCGCGTCCCGCAGCTCAAGGACTGCAAGAACCACCTCAAGCTCGACAAGGTCAACAAGAAGACCGGAAAGGCCGAAGGCGAGGACACGATGATATTCCTCACCGAGGGACAGTCCGCGGGCGGCACGCTTGGCGGCGCGCGCGACGCGATGACGCAGGCCGTGTTCTTCCTGCGCGGAAAGTGCCTCAACACTTGCGGACTCAACAAGGACGTCCTCTACAAGAACGAGGAGTTCTTCAACCTCATCAAGACGCTCGACATCGAGGATACGCTCGACCACCTCCGCTACGGGAAGATCATCTTCGCGACCGATGCCGATGTCGACGGACTGCACATCCGCATGCTCCTCACGACGTTCTTCATGCGCTTCTACCGTCAGCTCATCCTCGACGGACGCGTCTACATACTCGAGACGCCGCTCTTCCGCGTGCGCAACAAGAAGGAGCACTACTTCTGCTACACGGACGAGGAGCGCGAGGCTGCGATAAAGAAGTGCGGGCGCGGATGCGAGATCACGCGGTTCAAGGGACTCGGCGAGATCGACAAGGAGGACTTCAAGGGCTTCATCGGCGAGGACATGCGTCTCACGCCGGTCACCTGTTCCGACGACACCGACGTCGAGAAGACCATAAAGTTCTACATGGGCGCCAACACGCCTGAGCGCAAGGACTACATCATGGACTCCCTCGTCTGCGACTCCAGCGAGTTCTAGTGGATTGCCATATTCATAATACATTGTTTCCATTTTGACAATGGACAGGTTTGCGCGGTTATTGTAAAATAGCCGCGTAAACTTCATTCACCAACAGCAACGAGGGAACAAGCACTATGAACATGCTGGCGATAATTCTGGCGACGACGGTCAACTTCAACGTGCAGACCGCAGTACACCCCGACGATTTCAAGACCTACGACACCGCGAAGACGCGCGATCGCTTCGTCATGGAGAAGGTGATGGTGCCGGACGAGATCAACGTGACATACACGATGTACGACCGCTTCGTCTACGGCGGCGCGATGCCTGTCGAGAAGGAGCTGACTCTCGAGCCGTTCGAGGAGCTGAAGGCCGAGCACTTCCTTGACCGCCGCGAGCTCGGCGTAATAAACGTGGGCGGACCCGGAACCGTGTCCGTCGACGGAGAGAAGTTCGACCTCGAGTTCAAGGAGGCGCTCTACGTCGGCTGCGGCAAGAAGGAGGTGAAGTTCGCTTCTAAGGATGCGAAGAACCCCGCGAAGTTCTACATCAACTCCGCTCCCGCGTACAAGGAGTTTGTGACGCAGCGCATCTCCTGCGACCAGGACTGCAAGAAGCCGGGCTACACGATCGGCAACTACATCAAGGCCGGGAAGATGGAGGAGTCGAACGACCGCGTGATCAACCAGCTCATCGTCAACCCAGTCCTCTCGAAGAAGCCCGGCGGCGGCGTGAACCAGCTGCAGATGGGCCTCACCGAGCTGAAGCCGGGCAGTGTCTGGAACACGATGCCGCAGCACACGCACAACCGCCGCATGGAGGCGTACTTCTACTTCAACGTCCCCGAGGGGCAGGCGATCTGCCACCAGATGGGCCGTCCGCAGGAACAGCGCCTCGTGTGGCTCCACAACGAGCAGGCGATCACCGCGCCCGAATGGAGCGTCCATTCAGCCGCGGGAACGTCGAACTACATGTTCATCTGGGGCATGGCCGGCGAGAATCTCAACTACGGCGACATGGACAAGGTGCCGGTGCTGGAGATGAGGTGAGTTAGTCGTTAGTCATTAGTCGTTAGTTGTTAGACGTTAGTGATTAGTGGCTAGAGGTTAGTTGTAGGAAAAGGAGAAGACAAAATGATAACATACGATCTTTCGGGAAAAACGGCGCTGGTGACGGGTTCGAACCGCGGCATCGGCAAGGCCATGGCGGATGCGCTGGAGGAGGCGGGAGCGAAAGTGCTGCGTACCTGTTCGAAGGACTGCGACCTTTCCGACCGCAAGGCGGTCTACGCGTTCATCGAGCGCGTCAAGAAGGAGCACCAGATCGACATTCTCGTCAACAACGCGGGCATGATCCTCAGGAAGCCCGCCGCCGAGCATCCTGACGAATGGTGGGACAAGGTGATGTCCGTGAACATCGACTCGCAGTTCATCCTTGCGCGCGAGTTCGGCAAGGACATGGTCGCGCGCGGCTACGGCAAGATCGTGTTCACCGCGTCGCTTCTCACGTTCCAGGGCGGAATCACCGTTCCGGGCTATGCGGCCTCGAAGGGCGCTGTCGGTCAGCTCGCGAAGGCGCTTGCGAACGAATGGGCGTCTAAGGGCGTCAACGTGAACGCGATTGCGCCAGGGTATATCGCGACGGACAACACCGCCGCGCTCAGGGCCGACCCTGTCCGCTCGCGCCAGATCCTGGAGCGCATCCCGGCGGGACGCTGGGGCGAGGCGTCGGACATCGCGGGCGCGTGCGTGTTCCTCTGCTCGCCCGCGTCGGACTACATCAACGGAATCGTGCTGCCCGTCGACGGCGGATGGCTTGCACGGTAAAAAGACTGAACCATCTCAAAGGACCTATGCAATGATTATCTCGTCAATCATTCTTGCGGCTGCCACGGCGTGCCCGTGCGAGGCGAAGCTCCAGTCGATGCTTCCCGATGTTTTCGCGAAGAGCGCGGCGCACTACCGTGCGATCGACGCGGCGGCGACTCCGCTCATGAACGCGGGCGACGCGTCCAAGGAGGCGAAGCCGCACGGCGAGCGGCTCGTTCCGCACGGATGGAACGCCAAGACCGGAAAGCCCGACATGCGCTCCATCTACTGGTGGACGTCCGGACACTTCCCGGGCTCGCTCTGGTACCTCTACGAGGCGACCGGCGACGACTTCTTCAAGGAACGCGCCACGGTCTGGATGGAGTCCATCGCGCCGAACTCGAAGGTCACCGACAACCACGACGTCGGCTTCATTATGTACTGCTCGTTCGGCAACGCGAGGAGGCTGCTGAAGACGGACAAGTACGACGCTCTTCTCCTCGAGACGGCGGATTCGCTTTCGAAGCGATTCAACTCCGACCTCGGACTTATCAGGAGCTGGGGCGCGCTTAACGAGAAGCGGAACTTCCTTGTGATTCCGGACAACATGATGAACCTCGAGCTCCTCGAGTGGGCGGCGAAGGCGAAGGGCGGCGAAAAGCGCTTCGACGACATTGCGCGCTCGCACGCGACGAAGACGATGGGCCATCACTTCCGCGCGGACGGCGGAACGTTCCATGTGCTCGACTACGACCAGAAGACGATGCGCGTCAAGGGCATCGAGCGCGGACAGGGCGCGAGCTGCGAGACGGCGTGGAGCCGCGGGCAGAGCTGGGCCATCTACGGATACACGATGATGTACCGCGAGACGAAGGATCCCGCGTACCTCGAGTTCGCGCAGAAGGTCTCGGACTTCGCGATCAACAATCCGAACATGCCCGTCGACGGCGTTCCCTACTGGGACTACGGCGCACCGGGCGAGGAGCGCGACACATCCGCCGCGTCGATTATGGCGTCGGGACTTCTTGAGCTTTCGACGTTCGTTCCCGGCGACAAGGGCGCGAAGTACCGCGCGTTCGCGGTTAGGCAGCTTCTCTCGCTCTGTTCGGACGAGTACTTCGCGAAGCCTGGCGAGAACGGAGACTGGCTGCTGAAGCACGGAGTGGGGCACAAGCCCGCCGGCGGCGAGATCGACACCCCGCTCGACTACGGCGACTACTACTTCCTCGAGGCGCTGCTCCGCTTCAAGGCCCTCGTGGGCAGGTGAACGGATTTTTTGGTATAATATCTGCCATCTAGTTTTGAACCTCTGAAGCTTTGAACTATATGGCGACGAAAGAAGCAGCACCCAAGAAGTCCGGGAACACCGCGCTCGACGCGGTGATGAGCCAGATCCGCAAGGAATTCGGCGAGATGTCCATCATGCGCCTCGGAGACCAGGAGGTTGCCGACATCCCCGTCATCTCCACGGGCGCGCTTTCGCTCGACATGGCGCTTGGCGTCGGGGGGCTTCCGCGCGGCAGGATCGTGGAGTGCTACGGCCAGGAATCGTCCGGCAAGACCACCCTCACGCTCCATGTCGTCGCGAACGCGCAGAAGGCTGGCGGGGTCGCGGCGTTCATCGACGCGGAGCACGCGCTCGATCCGGGCTACGCGAAGAAGATCGGCGTCGATCTCGACAACCTCATCGTCTCCCAGCCGAACAGCGGCGAGGAGGCGCTCACGATCTGCGAGCAGCTCGCGAAGTCCGGCGCGCTCGACGTCATCGTCGTCGACTCAGTCGCGGCGCTTGTTCCGCAGGCCGAGATCGACGGCAACATGGGCGACAGCCACATGGGTCTCCAGGCGAGGCTTATGTCGCAGGCGATGCGCAAGCTCACCGCGGTCGTCGCGCAGACGAAGACGCTCATCATCTTCACGAACCAGGTGCGCGAGAAGATCGGCGTGATGTTCGGGAATCCCGAGACCACGCCCGGCGGAAAGGCGCTCAAGTTCTACGCGAGCTGCCGTCTGCAGGTGCAGAGAATCGGCGCGATCAAGAATCCGAGCGGGCAGGTCGTCGGCAACAGGACGCGGGTGAAGGTAGTCAAGAACAAGGTGGCGCCTCCGTTCACCGAGGCGGAGTTCGACATCCTCTACACGTGCGGCATCTCCTACGAGGGCTCGGTCCTCGACGCGGCGCTTGCGCGCGGCGTGGTGGAGAAGCGCGGCAGCTGGCTCAGCTTCGGCGACTCGCAGCTCGCGCAGGGCTCGCTCGCGACGATCGACTACCTCAAGGCGAATCCGGAGGTCACGGCGAAGATCGTCGAGCTGGTGAAGTCTACGCCGGTTAACCCGGCCCTGGCGAAGAAGAAGTGATTTTTGGCGAGTCTCCGAGCGAGTGGAGCGCAGCGAAAGGCGAGCGGGCCATGAGCGCGGGGGCGAAGCGAGAGAAGAAGATTTGACGAGTCTCCGAGCGAGTGGAGCGCAGCGAAAGGAGCGAGGAGACGAGCACGATATGGAGAGTTGGCAGAGTGGTCGATTGCGGCGGTCTTGAAAACCGTTGAGGATGCAAGTCCTCCGGGGGTTCGAATCCCTCACTCTCCGCCACCGCGGCGCTACGGGCGCTCGGCGCGGGGCTCGCCCGAACCGTCGACTGCGGCAACCGCCAGTGGTTCGTCGTTGAAGGTTAAAGGTTGAAGATTCCATATCTAACTTTCAACGTTTCAACTTTTAACCTTCAACGTTCCAACCTTCCTACGCCTGCGAGACAAGGACTTCCTCTCGTGCGACCTTCGCCTCCCCTCGCCTACGCTTAGCCTAAATTCGGCAGTTGGATTATGGGTTTAGCCGCAAAGAACCAATAAGGGAGTTGTTCAACTGCGATTTTTAGGCTTAGCGCAAAATCCACTATCCACTGACTACTAACGCCTGACCCCTCAGGGCACACAATCAAAATTGCGTTCAATCCGGCAAAGTGCTGTCGGGATATTTGATATAATGTCCATATGCGGAGAAATAGGCTTATAGTGCAGAACCGGTGCTGTCATCTGATTCGCCGACTTGCGCACCGGGCGTTCTTCCTTGACGACAAGGAGAAGGGCCTCGTCGCAAGAACCAACCAGGACCGCCCGATGTCGCCTGTGCAGGAGCACAAGCTGGCATGAACCACTGTATCAATAAACTCTGATCATTCTGTATTTCCATGAAGACTAGGAGTCCCAAACAGAAGACGGTTCTCGTGTTCCTTTCATCGGGAGAGGACTTCCCGATGCAGATGTTCGCGGGAGTCAAGGTCGTTGCAGAATCTGAGGGCTGGAGGCTTCAGACTGTGGAGCTTGGGTTGGACAGCAACGGAAAAGTGTCGCTTGCCGTATCGCCTGTGAGTTCGAATGTCCGCGACTTGATTGACTTTTGGAATCCGGACGGGTGCATTGTCGAGGCTGGCCGCAATGCCGACGCAATCGGGAGGATTGACTTCGGCAGCTGCCCCGTCGTGTTTCTCGACCACAGCCCTGGCACGGTGCAGCGAAACGTGTCGTGCGTTACGTGCGACAACACCCACATAGCCACGGCTGCGGCAAGAGAGCTTATGCGCTCGGGATTCGGCGACTATGCGTTCGTCCCTTGGATTGTTGACACAGTCTGGAGCGCCGAGAGATTGGCTGCGTTCGAGCGGATCGTCCGCATGAATGGAAAACGGTTCCATCTTTTTTCGTATCCCGCGCGGTTCAGGAGGGAGGATTCCCTGGTGACGGCGTTCATGCCGTGGGTGAAGGCGCTCCCTCGTCCCTGCGGGATCATGGCGGTAAACGACGAGATCGCCAGGAGCTTGGTGTTTGCCTGCAACGCGTGCGGCATTGCCATCCCGCAGGAGGTCGCAATAGCGGGAGTGGACGACATACAGCACGTTTGCGAGAACACGCGCCCGACAATAACAAGCGTGCGGAGGGGCTTCCATGCCGCTGGCGCCATGGCCGCAAGGCTACTTGCAAAGAAGATGGCCTCGCCACGTAGGCACGTGCCGTCGTGCCAGTACGAGTCGGGAGGGGTGACGCGCCGCGAATCCACATGCTTCGTCAAGGCGCACGACTCAAGGATAATCAAGGCGGTCGAGTTTATACGCAGGCATGCCTGCGAGGGTATCTCCCCCGGAGACGTCGCTGCGGATGTCGGCTGCTCCAGACGTTTGTTGGACATGCGGTTCGGGGCGGCAACGGGGAGCACGGTCCTTGAGGCCATACATGACGTGCGCCTCGACAAGGCCAAGACGCTTCTGCTTGAAGGACGCATAGAGACGTGGCTGCTGCCGGAGCTCTGCGGGTACGCCTCCATGGCTGACCTGCGTCGCGTTTTCAAGAAACGCGTTGGATGCACGATAGGCGAGTTTTGCCGTAGGAATCGGTTTGCCTGATTTGTATCTCGAAAATTTCTCTAATTGTATTCAATATTGCCGTTGCATGTGGTATAATTAGGGCGTGCAAAGAGAGAATAGCGTATTTCAGGCAATGCGCGTCTTGCCTGTGGCAGCCGTGATGCTGTCCATGGTGGGGGCGTACGCATCCAGTCTGCTCGAGGGCTCCGCTGTTGGCGCCGCCCAGGTAGCCCTTCGTGCCGAAGGTAAGACGTCAGGTGTCACTCTCGCCCATGACGGCGGCAGCATAGTCCTTAGGGATGGCGAAGGCAGGCTTATGGCGGCGTTCTCCGGGATTGAGCTCTCTATTGGTGGCAAGATGGACTTCATGTTCGCCGACATTGAGTCTAGGGGCTCGGCCCTCAAGGCGTCATGCCGGGTCCAGGGCCGACCACCGCGCGGCGTTAAGGTCCCCGACGTGGTGGCTACGTTTGCGCCGGAAGGCGAAGGCGTGCGCGTCCGGTTCGATCTATTCAACGTGGCCACCAACATAGGATTCAAGAGCAATCTGTGCATGTTCATTCGTCGGCATCCAGATGGTTTCGCGCGGGGGGAATCCGCGCCGGCGCTGTCGCATTGGGTGCGGGACCGCAACGGAGGGTTGCCATACGAAGAGAGCATCGGTCAGGGCATAGGATATGGCGATGGCAAGTACGGGGTGTGGTACGTGTTCGGGAGGGGCATGGGCACCAACCCGAAGTGGGCGGACAGGGCCCGCCAGCACCTTAACTTCGTCCGTCGGGGGAATGGGGCCTGGAGCAGTGACTTCCTCGTCCTGGCGTCGGACTGCAAGCGGAGTGCAGAGGACGTGGTGATGTCCGTCGCGGGAATCGACTCTTCGGTAAGGCTGTCTACGGGACGCACCTACAACTGGTTTGACGATGCGAAGTCCCCGATGTCCTTAGACGCCGAGGTAAGGAACTTCTCCACGGATGCGCGGGAGTTCCGTCTCTCCTGGACGGTGCGGGACTTCGACGGCGTGGTGGCGACCAAAGGGCGCACGAGCGTCCGGATAGGTCCGCGGGCCGTCGTGAAGCGGAACGTGTCGTTCACGCCGCAATGCGCGCGCAACCTCTATTTTGCGGAGTTCTCCGCCGTCGAGGCGGCGTCGGGCCGCGAGTCGTTCGCGCGAACCAGCCTGGCGCTTCTCCCCCCGCACACGTTCTCCGCCACTCCGGACGACAGCATATTCGGCATTTCGGCGTACTGGCCGATTCCAGACGAGGAGTCCGTTCAGCGACTTATGGACCGCATGGGCGTTATGTGGGTTCGGCAGGGCGATAGCCGCCTTCAGCACGCGCCGCGAATCGCCAACAGGCACACGTCTGTAAGCCCTTCCGAATGGATTGCGCGCGGCAGGACGGACGTGGAGCGGGACGCCTGGATTCGCGAGAACCTCGCGGAATGCGTGAGGAACGGCAATAAGTACTGGGAGTTCTGCAACGAGCTCAACATGTCCACCCTCGGCATCGCCATGGAGGGCGGTGGGATCGGGAAGGCGCTGCAGGCGCCAGGTTACGCCGCATGGGTCCGCCGCATCGCCGAGATAAAGAAGGAGAAGCCTGAATGGCGCAAGGTGCAGCTTCTGACGCTCGGCATTGCCGGGACGGACGACGCCTTCCTTCGCGCCGTAGCCACCAACGGCGTGTGGGGCGCATTTGCGGGAGTGTGCGAGCATCCCGGTCGCGGGAACTTCACGCCGGACTATCCATATGCCCGTCCTGAGAAGAGAGGCGCGCGGTTGCCGAAAGAGGATAAAGCCTCCGCAAACCCCAGTTTCTGGAATTATCTGGGGGCGGTTCGGCTGACCCGCGAATGCGTGTCGCGGCTTGATGGCGAATTTACGCCGGGCGGGGCGCCCAAGCCACTTTGGCTTACAGAGGTGTACGCGCCGACGTTCCCGAACAGCTACTGGGAGGATACGCTTCATTCATCCGCCGAAAACGTCGTCCTGACGTATGCCCTTGCAAAGGCCGAAGGCGTGAAGTGCGCGATGTTCTACCAGCTCTTCGACGGCGTCTGGTCGAACAGGCTCGGCGTCAATCCCCGCAACCGCGAGTACTTCTTCGGTCTCGTGAACCGCGACCTCAGCTTCAAACCGGCGCTCATGGCGTATTGCGCGATAGCCGAGGCGCTAGACGGCGCGGCGTTCATCGGCTGGGCGGAACTGCCCGCGCGGACGGCGCACGCCCTGCTTTTCTCGACGCCGCGTGGCGGCCTGGCGATTGCATGGGACAGGTCCGAAGGATACGTCCTCACCGACAAGCCCGCGCCGGGAACCCGATTCCGCTCTCCCGAGGCGTGGGTCGGACGCTGGACAGTCGAGACACCGTGCCGCTTCCCCGCCAACGGCGACGTCATGCTCGTCGACGCCATCGGACGCGCCCGCAAAGTCGTCCCTGAGGCCGGCGAGGTCACGCTTCGGCTTACGGGGGCGCCGGTTTGCCTTTACGGAATAGACCTTGCGAGGATCAAGGCCTTATGATGTTTCTACAGCAACAAAATAAACAAGGAGCATAAGCAATGAAAAACAAACCTTTCGTTTTGGCGCTTGCAGTATATGGCGTCTTTGCCGGAAGTGATCTGCCCGCAACCATGTACTTGCAGGACGGCTTTGCTTCGTCGGTCTATACCGTAGGGGATGACGGTATGGGCATGATCGACGGCAAAGGAGATTCAGAGACGGGCTTCAACGCAGAGTGGGACTCCGCCGGCAGCTCGGTGGTCAGGTGCTTCTCAACCGGGCTGTCCTTCCCCGCGTCCTGGGAAGGGTATTCCGCCGCCGGCGATGGGTCGATTGGATACAAGAACACCAACGTAAGCGCCAATGGAACGGTTGGGAGCAATGACAGCAACTATCGTGCCGGGCAGCGAGAGATTGCATCGTCCGCGTTTCCGTCTGAAGGTACGTTCTACCTCCGCGCCCTTGTCAGCCAGGGGTCCGGCGCAGGCGTAGCGACTCGGGTGGAGGGGATGGCCCGGGGCGTGGGCCTCAGGACTTGCGGACTCCTGAAGCTCTCGTCCGGATCTCCGATGCATGGCCGCGCGGAATCAGGCAACGCCCTCACAAATGGTGTTTGGTTCGCCTTCCGCAAGGTTTCAAGCAGTTCGTCGAAAGTAGACACCGAAGTCGTGTTCTGTTTCGGGGGCGAGTCCCAGACGCTCGTCTCCAGCACCGCCTTCACGGAGGGGACCACGTACCTCTGCCTCGCCGAAATCACGGTTGGCGAGCAGGTGGCCAAGGCACGCGCGTTCGCTATGCCGGTGGACGACTTCGACGGCATGCCTGCGCTTCATTGGGGCGAGCAGCTGCAAACATCTGCGATCAGTTCCTCAGCCCCATTCACGCACCTTTGCATGACGGGACCATACATGACGGCGAACGCCGTCGTGTGCTTCGACGAAATCGCGGCCGCGTCGACAACAGCGGAGCTTGTCCCCACGAAGACGGTATTTCCCTACATCTCTTCCCTGCATCCAGAACTGAACGGTTTTTCCGTCCCAGTCGTTCTGAATCTGGAGGGGGATGTGAATGCCGACGTGGAAGTCGAATACGGGACGGACGAGGATTCCCTGTCGGGTTCGGTCAAAGTCCTCGAGAACAAGCCGACCGGCCATTACAACGTGGCTGTGGACGGGCTCGAGCCTGACATGGCATACTACTGGCGCCTCTCGGCGAAGACGAACGGCGCCGTCGCCGCGCAGTCGCCCGTGTTCAGCGTCCGCACGCTCGGCGCGCCGGAGCTTGCGTCGCCTGCCGCCGAGGTTGTCGAAGGCGGCATCAACTTCTCGGTCGAACTCGCCGTCCCCGCGCTCTACGGCGCCCCGGAACAGCCCGAGACGACAGTCTCCGTCGTCTACGTGTTCGGTTCCGTTACCAACGAGGTCGCGCTTGGCTCGCTCGCAGAGCCCGGAGTCCTTTCGCCCCAGAAGGTGGGCGCTTCTTGGGGGCAGACCTACAAGTACTGGTTCAAGGCGTCCGCGACATACGCCGACAGGACATTCTCCTGCACGACGGAAGAGTCGACCGTCTCCGTGCGCAGTGGCTCCGACGTCTACGTCTCCTCGTCCGGATCGAACACGTCGCCCTATGACACGCCGGAGAAGGCCGCGCATTCCGTAGCAGACGCGGTTGCGGTGGCGGGGAACGGCGCAACCGTGTTTGTCGCGGCCGGGACGTACGAGACGACCTCGCGCATCGCCATCGGAAGCGCGGTCCGCGTCGAAGGCATGACGGGACGTCCGGAGGACGTGGTAGTCAGGAACGTCGGGGATTCCACCTCCAGCCGCGTGTTCAACCTCACGCACGCCGGCGCGGTCCTGGCTAACGTCACCGTCAGCGGCGGTATCGTGCGCAACTACACCGGCGGAAACATCTGGATGACCGGCGGGCTCGTAACCAACTGCATCGTCCAGAACGCCACGTTGTCCTGGAGCACTGCTGACACTAACAACGAGCACGGCGGCGGAGGCGTCTACATGCGCGGCGGAAAGCTCGTCAACTGCATCATCCGCGGCAACACCGTTACTGGAACTGCAGTCAAGGACCAGGCGACGGGAATCTACGCAAATGGCTCGTCGGTAATCCAGAACTGCCTTGTCGCGGAGAACAACAGCGAACTCGAGGCGGCGGTGGTCTACCTTGCGGAGAACGCCCACTTGGTCAACTGCACGGTCGTCAAGTCGACGCTAGGCTCTGGAACCGGACTCAACGGAGGTTCGGCGTCGATCCGCATCGGAAGCAACAACGCCTATGTGCAGAACTGCGCTGTTGCCGGCATTGTAGACGTGAACAACGTCACGCTTCGCCCCCTCGACGGCACCGGCGGCACCACGACGCACTACGACCACATCGCGAACAGCGCGTTCGACTTTGAGCTCGGCGAAACCCTCGCGGAGAAGAAGTGCGTCAGTGCGACGCCCGCGGCTATGTTCTCGAACTATGCCGGCGGTCGCTACAAGCCCTCATCGAACGGACCGCTTGTCGACGCCGCCAAGGCCGAGGTCACCGATGCGCTGCCTTCGCTGGACCTGGCGGGCCGGGCAAGGCTTCGCGGCAACGGCTACGACATCGGCTGTTACGAGTGCCAGAACGACGGACTTGCCATCATCCTGAGATAACCCCGCCAAAGTTGACGAATAGGAGTGGCATATGCCGTTGCATGCAATCGCATTCGCTTCTGCTCTCTTCCTAATCTGTGCGGCACGGGGGGATAGCTTCAGGCCCGTTGATTTGTCAGGGTTGGACGCGTCGAAGGCGATCGCCGGCACGACAAATGCCGGCACGCCGTCCGCCTATGCCCGCGACGGCAAGAGCCGCATCCCTCTGTTCGCCTTCAATGGAGCCGGCATGGACGAGAACGGTTCGCACGGAAACATTCCCGACGACCGCATGTTCATGCTGTCCTCCAACGACGCCGGTTCCTTCCCGTGGTACATCCAAGTCGATCTTGGCGAGACGAAGACCGTAGGCGCAGTCCGTCTCTTCAATTTCAACATGGCGGACTACACCGGACGCGGCGTCCGCGCGTTCAAGCTCTATGTCTCCGCCGCAGACTCGTGGCAGACCTCCGTCGCCGCCATCCAATCCGCCTATACCCTCGTCCTTTCAAATCGGCTGGCGAGGGCTTCGGGAACCGCGGGTTACTTGGGCCAGACATTCGAACTCCCACGGCCGGTGAACGCCCGTTTCGTCGCGCTTGTCGCGCTGGACGACTGGGACGACAGCAGGAGCGTCCTCAACTACAATGGCATTTCGGAAATCCAGCTCATGGAGCCCGTGCATGGCGACGACAGCGTGTCGCCGCCATTCTCCATATGTTGTGTCGGCGACTCCATCACCGAAGGCGCCAACTCGACTTCGGCCGCCAACAGGTGGACGTACCGCACCTATCTCGCCGAACTGCTGTCTTCCTCTCCGCTTGCCGACGCCGTGTGGAAGGGGTCCCACCTCTCCCCGTATTCCGGCAACTCCCTCCCGAACGAGGGCTGGAGCGGGAAAAACGCCGCCTGGCTCGCCGACCGGTACGTCGCGAACGCGGCGGTAGACGCGGCGGACGTGCTGCTTCTCCACGCCGGGCACAATTACGACGCCACGGCGATGTCCGCAACGGACATAATCGCGGCCGTGACGAACGCGCACGCACGCATTGTCGCGGCCGCGCGGGCGAACAATCCAAATGTCACAATCCTCTATGCCAAAGTCATCACGAGCGGGAAGCTTCCGAAGTACAGCTACATACCTGCGCTCAACGACGCCATAGGCGCGCTGGCTGCGGAGCTGGACTCGGAGGACTCCCCTGTCGTGGCCGTCGACATGGCAGCCGGATGGGACTGGCGCTCACACTGCGTTTCGGACATGGTCCATCCCAACGAGTCCGGCGCGAGGCTGATGGCCCGTCGCTGGTTCGACGCGCTCATGTCCTCGCCGTTCATGGCGGGGAGCGATGCCCTCGTCGAGGCCGAGTCGTTCGCATCGAAGGGTGGTTGGGTCGTCGATCCGCAGTTCGTCGACGTCATGGGATCGCCGTACCTGCTCGCCCACGGCAAGGGCATTCCGGTCGCAGACGCGGAGA
>JAEEOY010000112.1 GCA_016284515.1 Kiritimatiellia bacterium
TTGAGTGTGTGCGATAGCTGCGAATGTCCGTCGCGGAGCGACGGACCCCCTGTAGGGTGGCCCGGTAGTGAACGGATCGCTTGCAGGGGGTTGCGTCGCTCCGTCGACGCAGCAAACACATATACGCCAATATATGCGCTATGCGCAGATGCGGGCACTTTGCTGCATCCTTGCATAAATCGCCCGTTGCACCCAACCAAATCGGACATTTTTCAGCACCTTCACGAGGTTTGTGGATTTTGGTATAATATGTATGTCTGAAAAACGGATGTAACCTTTGCGACGCTCGGGTGTATACAGGGCGAAAACGGGAAAACAACGTCGACTATCCAAGAAAGGAAAACGACCATGTCACTTCTGTCAGATAAGATCGCAGCCAACCGGTTGACCATGGACGCCCAGAACAAGGTGCATTCATTAGACGAGTTCCGCTCGACGGTGAACTACGTGAACACCACGAACAAGGGATACGTGCGCTTCACCACCAAGGGCGGCAACGGCGGCCTCGCGATCGAGAAGTTCAACAACGTCATCGACATGCCGCTTTCCTGGCGCACCAACGTGTCGAGCTCGCACAACAGGGCGATCCGCCAGGCGCTGGAGAGGTCGCTGAACCCCTACCTCGAGTACCTAGACGCCGGCAAGAAGGGAAAGCTTTTGGACATCGTGCTGCGCGCCAAGAACGGGAACGGGGAAAGGGTCGACCTTGACAAAGCCCTGAGCCGCCTCGAGGTCAAGAGCGCCTTCGATGCGTTCGACAAGGAGTACAACACCGCGACGGGACGCCACGACATCGTCAAGAACCTTATCCAGAAGCTCATGGCAACGTCCGGACACGACACCCTCGACGTGGAAGTGTTCTGGAAGGAGTACCTGCAGGGCGACAAGTACGGACTCCCCCTCACGAGTCTGCACGAATACCTGTCGATGAAGCCAGCCGAAAAGCTTCAGGAGCTCCGCGAGGCGCAAAGGGCCCAGGGCGGCGGAGACGAAATCCCCAGGAACCAGCAGATGCTCAAGACGGACAAGGAGTTCCTCGCGTTCCTCGGCGAGATCAAGCAGCATGCCGACGAGGCGAAGCTGCGCCGCGAAATGGAGATCAACTGCAAGAACATCGCGCGTGAGCTCGTCAAGCGCAACGGCGCCGCGTTCGGCGACCCGGTGCAGCACAACGCCGCCATCGCCACGATCCGCTCGTCGCTCGCGACGCTCATGAACAAGGAGCACATCGCAGACGTCAACATCGGCGCGGACCACGCCGGCATGCCGGGGCTCGACGCCTTCATCAAGATCATCCTCCCCGCGATGATCCGCCACGCCGGCGAGACGGCGCTTGACCTCGCGGACCTCAACGACGACGCGAGCATCGACAGCGTCCTCGACTCCACGCTCAACGTGACGTCGATCTTCAACGCGCTCAAGGAATTCCTCGACGGCGCGCAGAAGGCCGCCGACAAGGTGCAGATGGCGGAGCTGCCCCAGGGCGACATTGCGCTGAAGGACCTGATGGCCAACATGGACGTGATCGCGAGCCTCG
Organism: Kiritimatiellia bacterium; assembly: GCA_016284515.1. Classification (GTDB taxonomy): domain Bacteria; phylum Verrucomicrobiota; class Kiritimatiellia; order RFP12; family UBA1067; genus UBA1067. The sequence goes on from JAEEOY010000112.1 coordinate 1,538, forward strand.
CGTGCAGGATCGAGGTCAGGAACCTCTTCGGCAAGCCGGCCGACGACATCCAGTTCCGCGAGCGCGGCCTGAAGCAGTCGATGCAGAACCAGATCCAGCAGCAGCTCACGCTGCCCATCGCCCGGGAGGTCGCGATCGACAACCACGCCATCGAGTACGCGAAGAAGAACTTCTGCCAGGGCATGGTGCCGGAGATGAAGAAGGTCGAGGTGGACAAAAACGGCATGCCCGTGGACGGAGGCATCATCAAGAAGGCCGCCGACGCCGTCTCCAACATCAAGATCGCCGCCGAGCTCAACTGGGGCGTGACGGGCAACGACAAGTCCGTCAACGTCGAGGTCAAGAACAAGCAGCGGCTCGTCTACGCGGAGTCCGGCGAGAAGCTGATGTACGAGATGGAGACCCGGGCCGCCAGGCTGACGAACGGCGTGAAAGGCGGGATCAAGCTCTACCAGCGCCTCCTCGCCGGGCCCGTCGCCAACATGCTCAACGCCAAGATCGCCGACGCCAAGGCCGGCGGCGTCGAGGCGAAGCTCAACATCGGCGAGGACTCCTACCCGGCGTTCGAGAACCAGATGCGCGCCGCGCGCGACGCGTGGGCGCGGTTCGTGAACGGCGAGATCGACAACATCATCACGGCCGAGGGGGCGCGGTTCAAGAGCCACGTCAACCGCCTCTACCAGAAAGGCAACATCACCGCCGACGAACGCCTGAACCTGCTGAGCGACTACAAGGACCGCATGTGGAAGGCGGGCACGCTCGCGATCGACCGGTTCTTCTTCGAGAAGACGCCCTTCCCGCTGCCCGCGAGCGGAAAAGTCGAGGACATGGCCGAGACCGCCCACAAGATGCTCCTCGACCTCTTCCAGGAGACGCGCGCCGACGCGAGGAACGAGCTGAAGGAGCGCATCGCCGTAATGGTCATCCAGAACAAGGCCCCGATCCAGTACAGGAACTGGTTCTCCGACCTGCAGGCGCGCCTTAAGGAGTGCCGCGACGCGCTCGACCAGGGCAACTACAAGCTAAAGGGCGACGTCGACGACGCGGTGTTCAAGACCGCCCTCGTGAAGGTCTGGTACAACGCTGTGGCGTCGCGGTTCGCCGACCACAAGGTGGACTTCGGCGACACGGACTGGGAAGACTTCACCCGGAGGACCATGTCCCAGTTCATCGCGGACGCGAAGAAGCTCATCAAGAACTACAACGCGGCCGTCGACAGGATCGACGCGAAGATCCAGACCGAGTTCTCCAACGCCGTCGATACCGAGCTCTTCGGACACAAGTCGTTCTCCTACTACAAGAAGGAGCTCGACAAGAAGGAGTACGACGCGATGTGCGCGGACGTCACGAAGGACTTCAAGTTCCAGAAGAAGCAGGACATCGAGGCGATGAAGCGCCGCATCCTCGAGCATCCCGGCGCCTTCACGAAGTCCGACTTCACGGACGAGAAGATCATCTCGGAGATGCTCTCCACGTTCGACAAGGACTACAACAAGTACTCCCCCAAGAACAGGAACCTGCTGTATTCCGAGATCGCGCGTACGCGCCAGACGTCCGTCGAGGACTGGATCGTCAGACCCACCGGCGCGGACGGCAAGACCGACCTCCACACCGACCTCGCCGCGAACTTCAGCCGCCGTCTCAAGGACCTCAACAAGGTCGACGGCAAGGTCGATCCCAAGAACGACAACTCGAAGATCGTCGAAGCCGCGAAGGACATTCCGACCCGCGAGCGCAACGTCATCATCGACACCGCCATCAACGAGGTGCTCGGCAAGGCCCGCAGGTACGCGATCTCCTACGCGTGCGGAGGACGCGAGGCGTTCCTGGCGCGCGTGGAGCGCGAGGTGCGCGAACGCGTGGACGCGCGCATCCAGGGGTACGCGAAGTTCCGCAAGGAGTTCATGCCCCTCGCGCAGCCGATCCTCGACAAGTATCCGGCCTTCGGCAAGGCCACGCTCAAGAACAAGCTCGACAGCGTGCTTCTTGAGCAGTGCCGCCAGTCGACGTTCCCGAAGGCGAACAGCTTCGCGGTGGCCTTCGAAGGGCGGATCAGCAAGTCTCTCCACGACCACATCACCATGCAGGAGGAGGAGTTCGCCACGTACTGGAAGGACATCGAGAAGATCTACGACAAGTGCGTGACGGCGTTCAACCAGAAGGTCGCGTCGATGGAGGACGAACTGCGCGCGGCCGGCGCGACCGAGGAGGATCTCGCCTACATGCGCACGAAGCTCCTGCCGGCCATGAGGAGCCAGCTCGACGCCGACATCCAGCGGAAGCCTGAATCGTACGCCCGTGTCGAGGGCGACGGCAAGGTCGATTACGGCGTCAGGCTCGCCCGGGCCAAGGCCGAGCTGGTCGTGACCGAAATGAAGAACGCGCTCGGCAAGTTAAAGATCACCACCAACGCCGAAGGCCACATCACCGACACCGAGGGCGTGAGCGATCTCCTCTACTACACTATTGGGTTCAGGCCGCTCGCCCGGGAGGACGCGGCCAGCCAGATCGTGAAGAACGCGATTGAGAAATGGCTGAAGGTTCCAGGCTCGGCCGACCTCGTCGCCGCCGCGCGCCAAGGCGCGATGACGCTCGCCGCCTACGGCTCCACGGCGGTCGGCACCGAGGTCACCCTGGCAAAGGCGTCGCTTCAGACCTTTACGAACGCGATGCGCCATCTTCTCATCGGCGTGTCCGCCGATTTCCTCCAGAAGGAATTCAAGGAAGACCAGGTCGCTCCCGCCATGGAGCTCTTCAAGTACTGGCTCGCCTCCTACAACCTGCCCACAAACCTCAAGGTGCAGGTTGCGGGCGCGGGAGACGATACGGTCGAGAACCACGCCATCCGGCACTTTACGAAGCATCTCGCCGAAGTCATGCAGAAGATCGTCACATCGCGTATGGAGAACGCCAATCTCGCGCCGAACGCCGCCGAGCTCCACGAGGACGAGGTGCTGCTCTCGGCGGAATACATCCAGGGCTTCGTCAAGTTCATCAACGGCGTCAGCCTCGCGGCGATCTTCGCCAGCAAGCAGGAGGAGATGATCAGGGCGTACCGCGACAAGATCGTCTCCACGCGTCCGGACCTCTACGATCCCTTCGACGTGAGCACGATGCCCGAGGGCCTCTCGGCCAAGCAGATGCAGGAGAGGATGACCGTCAGGCAGATGAACTACTACGGACTCACCAAGCTCCTGTTCAACGTCTGCGAAAAGGCCAAGGACTCGCTGAGCCGGAAGATCACCTCGATGGAGGACCTCGCGCGCATGGGCACGGACGAGAACGTCAAGGACGAGTTCGAGAAGGCCTACAACGAGTCGATAGACGAACTCGCCGCCTTCGAGAAGTCCGCCAAGAACCGCGTCGACATGATGTCCGTCATCGACACCGAAGCGGACGACACGCATGTCGACGCGCTCGTCAAGGACGTGCTGAAGGAGACGGCGTTCTTCGGCCAGGACATCCTCGAGCCGGGCGTGCTCTCGGACGACTTCCACAAAAAGCACGACGGCGACCTGAACATCTTCATCGACGGCATCAAGAACCTGAGCCGGACGATGGTCGGCGACAAGGTCAGGGCGCTGAAGCTCACGGCGTTCACCGTCCCAGGTCCAGGCGGCATTCCCGTGACGCTCCCCGTAAACGGCGTGGACGACGGCAAGGGCGGCAAGGTCAACGAACTGACCGACGCCTTCAAGACCTCGGTGCGCGCCGTAGTCGATTCCCTGTCGAAGAACAAGAACGACATCTACGGAAAGATGTTCGATGCGATCAAGAAAGACCTCGCGGCCACAAAGGCCAGGAACGAGAAAGCACGGGCGAAGGACGAGGCCAGGGAGCGCAAGGTCGAGCGCGACTACGAAGGCGGCGACGGCATGCTCGCCGAAGACGCGGTCGAGATGTTCGGCGGCGAGTACGCCGACCAGATCCGGTCGCTCGACAACATGTAACGGTAAGGAGGCATCCACATGACATACGAAGAGCTGATTGCGGCAACGGCGGCGAAGATCGGGCTTGAGGGCTTCGCCCCGGACGACGACGGGGTGTGCGTACTCCAGTCCGACGTCGGCGAGATCGCCATACTGAACTGCACGGATCCGCTGGACTGCGTCCTTCTGAACGCGTCCGTCGCGGATGTGCCGGCAGCGGCCGATGCGGCCCTGCTGGCGGCCCTCAAGGCCAACAACGGCTTCATCGACATGCACGGCGCGACGCTTGCGGTGGACGCCGAGACGAACCGCTTCGAGCTTTCGCAGTATGCGTTTCTAGCGGACCTCGACGCCGACTCGTTCATTGCGATGATCGAGCGCTTCGCCGCGTCCCTCGTCGACATGCGAAAGAAGATCGAGGGCGCCAAAGTCCTAAAGCTCTTCGCCCCGCGTTCAAAGCGGTGACGCGCCGCGCAGCAGCGCCTACGCGGGCAGCGCCTATTCCTCCTGCGCCTTGAGGCGGAAGAACCGCGATCCGGACACCGTTTCGTCGATGGTTGTCTTGCCCGAGGGGTCAAGGGGATACGATGTGGCGGCGGCGCCCTCGCCGTCGCACCGGTCGGTGGCGAGAATGCTGAGCGCAAACCCGTCGCTGTTCACAAGCGGCGGCGTCACGACGACCGCCTTGCCCGACTCGTTGAACTCAATGCCGATGAGCGCAAACTCGCCCGTCGGCTTGTCGAACGCATAGCGGAACACGTTGTGTATTCCATTCGCGTCCGTCGCGTCCCACGCGCCCGACAATCCGTTCTCTTCTGCCCATGCATCGTAGCCCGAAATAGCCTGCCGGGCGAGCACGCGCGTTTTGCCGTCTACCGAGGTCTCGTCGGACAGGCTTGACGCCACATCAGGCTCGTTTTCGCAATCGCCGTCCACGCCTGCGCCGATGGGATTCTCGCACCCTTCGCCGCACGTCGCGACGACGCGGGTTATTTTCGGACCGATTGTTATGGAGATGCAGTAGCCGTCCTCTCCGGTTCCTATGCCGGCGGCGTTCGCGCCGCCTGTGGCGGTGACGGTGCCGCCGGCGATGATGATGTCGTCGCCGTAACCTCCGTTGGCGTAGCAGCGTCCGCCGCCGATGCCGGCAGCGCCTGCGCCGCCCGCGGCGGTGACGCTGCCGCCGTTGATCGTGATGCCCCAGAAGTCGGAGTCGTTGCCGCCGCCGATGCCAGCAGCGCCCGTGCCGCCCGTGGCGGTGACGATGCCGCCGTTGATCGTGATGTACATACACGAACTTGCCGTATCGTCCATGCTGTAATTGCTTCCGGCGCTGCCGATGCCGGCGCCGAAAGCGCCGCCTGTCGCGGTGATGACGCCACCGTCGATGACGATGTTGCCGCCCTTCGCGCCCTTCCCGAATCCTCCACCAATGCCTGCGCCGTAGAATCCGCTGCCCGCCGCCGCGAGTGCGCCGTCGCCCGTGATGGTCAGGGTTTTGTTTTCGGGAACATAGATGCCTGGCCAGTATTCGTAGCATCCCTTGACGACGTTCTCGCCATCTAGGATGATCGTCGCGTTGCCGAGGCAGGTGATGCCCGCCCACGGAGTGCTGGAGTAGTTGTGGCCGGCAGCGTTGATGCTCACATCGCGGAGAACCACCGTCGCGCCGTCCGCGATGGTGATCTTGTAGTTGCCGGCAAATTCACCAGTGACGGAATAGTTGTCTTCGATTGTAGTGTCTTCGGAAACATCGGCGAGGTCGACGACCCTCGGGGTAATGGTGCGAACCCATTCGCCGTTATCCTCAACAGTGACGTCGTCCAGTCCGAATCCGATTTTGACATCGCCGCATAGAGCACCCTCTCCCGCGCCCGCGCCGATTGGGTTGTCGCAGTCGTAGCCGGCCGTCGCCTCCACGCGTTCGATTCCGGATCCGATGGAAACACCACGGCAGACTCCTCCCAGCCCGCCGCCTATGCCCGCGGCACCTTCGCCGCCGATTGCGGTTATGTTGCCGCCGTTGATGGTGATGACTCCGCATTCTTGTCCAGTGCCGCCGATGCCTGCGGCGAAATGGTCTCCCCTCGCCGTTATCGTGCCGCCTTCGATCACGATGTTTCCGCACTTGTCGCTTGAGCTCGCGCCGATGCCTGCGGCGTCCTCTCCGCCGGCAGTTGCCTCAAGCGAACCATCGCCCATGATTGTCAGCGTCTTCCTTGGCGGCACGTAGATGCCGGGATAGCCCTCGCCGAATCCAGCGACATAGTTGTCCCCCTTGAGGACGATGGTGGCGCTGCCGCGGCATGTGATGCCCGCCCACGACAATTCGTCGTCGCCAATTCGCTCGATGATCGCGCCGCACAGCGTAACCGTCGCCCCATCCCAGATGGATATCTTGTAGTCGCCGACGAGCTGGCCCGTCAGTATCCTGCCGTCCATGACGATCAGGTTGTTCCCGGCAAGCATGCTGCGCGGAATGTCATCGAGGTGGATGATCCGCCCGCCTTCTATCGTCCGCGTGGAGCCGGTTGTCACGTCCCGCAGCACGTCAGGGGACACTTCGACGTCGACGCTGCTTCCGCAGTCTCCCGCGCCGATCGGATTCTGGCAGCCTTCGCCGCAAGTCGCGACGACGCGGACTACGTCCGGCTCGATGTAGACAATCCCGCAGCCTCCGCCGCTGCCGCCGCCTATCCCGGCCGCGCCGCCGCCGCCGATTGCGGTCACGGTGGCGGTGTCGATGTCGATCGCGGCGCAGTAGCCGCCGCTGGCGCTGCCGATCCCGGCCGCGCCTGCTCCGCCGGTGGCGGTTATGTTGCCGCCCCAGATCCAGAGCTTTCCGCAGTTCTCGTTCGGTCCTCCGCCAATGCCGGCGGCGCTTCCGTTGCTGGAAACCGTCAGCTTGCCGTCTCCCGTAAAGATCAAGCTCTGCGGCGCATCCGTCACGTAGGAGATGCCCGGGTAGTCTTCGTGGAATCCCGTGATGGTGTTCTTGCCCTTGATCGTGATTCTGCTTCCGGCGAGGCACGTGATGCCGGCCCACCTGCAGCTCTCGTCGTTCACTCCGTTGATGACGACGTTCGAGATCGTCGCAAGCGCGCCTTCGTCGAGAGTGATCTTGTAGTTCCCCGCAAGCTCCCCCGTCAGCAGCACGCTCGGACCAGAGAAGACCGTGTCCTCCGTAACGTAGGCGAGGTTGCCCGTCTTGAGCGTGAGAGTCCGGTCGACTTTCTTGTAGGAGAGCCCGTCCGCAACGTTGACGTTGGATGCCGTACCGTCCTCGCCTGCGCCGATGGGCTCCGGGTTCTCCCAGTCGTCGCCGCCGCCGTGCGTCGCGACGACGAGAATCACGTCAGGGCCGATGTCGATGTTTCCGCATGTGCTGCTGTAGCCGCCGCCGATTCCGGCAGCATGAGAGTACGCCGTTGCCGTCACGGAACCGCCGAGGATCGCGATGTCGCCGCAGGTGCCGCGGGACCCCGCGCCGATGCCCGCGCTGTTGCCGCCGCCGTCGGCGGTTACGGTTCCGCCGAGAATCGTGACGCCGTCGCACGCGCCGTAGTTTCCGCTGCCGATGCCTGCGCCGCCGTCACTCCCCTCTGCGAATATCTCGCCTCCCTCTATGACGATGGTTCCGCAGTTCAGCTGATACCCTCCGCCAATGCCGGCGGCCACAGAATAGCTGCCAGGGCATGAGGACGCCGAAAGCGAGCCGCTGCCCTTGATGGTGAGCGTCTTGTGGGGCGGAACGTATATGCCGGGATAGTCTTCGTGGAATCCAGTGACCCTGTTCTCGCCTTCAAGGACAATCGTCGCGTCGCCGAGGCACGTGATGCCGGCCCACTTGTAGCTCTCGCTGTTCACGCCGTTTATGGTCGCGCCGGAGAGCGTGACCGTAGCGCCGTCGGCAATCGTGACCTTGTAGTTGCCTGCAAGCTCGCCGGTGACGGTGTAGCCGTTGGTAACCGTCACGCTGTCCGTGAGCGTCGCGAGATTGCCGTTCCACGGCGAGGGCGGCGGTGCATCGTGCGAGATTGTTCGCGTCATGCCGTCGTCGCTTGTGACATCGGTCAGACTGGCATCTACGGTAATTGCTCCGCAATAGCTCAAATCACCCGTACTCAGGCCGATATGCTGGGCACCTTCCGAGACCTTCACCGCCACGACTCGCGTTATGTCCGAACCGATGTAGATGGAATCGCAGCCGGACCCTCTGCCGCATCCGATGCCGGCGGCGTTCAACCCGCCATTTGCAGTCACGTTACCGCCATTGATTGCGATGTTTCCGCAAGAGCATGACAGGTCGCTACTGCCGGTGTCTCCGCTGCCGATACCGGCAGCGCATGAACCGCCAGTGGCGACGATTGTGCCGCCGTTGATGGTGATGTCGCCGCATGTAAGGCGATCTCCGCCGCCGATGCCCGCGCCGTTTCTACCGCCCGTAGCCGTTATCGTTCCGCCATTGATGATGATGTTGCCGCAGTTAAACGGACCGGCGCCGATGCCTGCGGCGGACGTGCAGCCGATTGCCGTAAGCGAGCCGGTGCCCTGGATGGTAAGGGTCTTGGTGTAGGCGACGGAAATGCCGGCGGCATAATCACTAAAACCTTTGACGGTATTTGCACCCTCCAGAATGATTGTCGCGTTACCGTTGCACGTGATGCCGGCCCATAGCGTGGAGAGATTTCCCGTGCTGTTGATGGTGACGTCTCGCAGCGTCACCGTTGCGCCGTCGGTTATGTCGATTTTGTAGTTGCCGCCGAGCGTGCCGGTGACGACGTCGCCGTCATGAAGCGTCGTGTAGCCCGTGACGTTCGCGAGGTTGATCGTAGCCGCCGGGAGGGTCGCGCTTGCCGCGACCGCCGCCGCGATCATTGCAATCAGTTTTCTCATGATTGGCTCCTTTGCTTTTCGCAGCAATTATACCATAAATGGGCTAACGGCACAATGCGTCAATATGGACGGGAGGGGTGATGGGTGCAACGGGCGATTTATGCAAGGATACGGCAAAGTGCCGACATCTGCACATAGCGCATATATTTGCGTATATGTGTTTGCTGCGTCGACGGAGCGACGCAACCCCCTGCAAGCGATCCGTTCACTACTGGGCCACCCTACATGGGGTCCGTCGCTCCGCGACGGACATTCGCAGCTATCGCACAGAATCAAAAGAATCGGGAGCGCGCGAGAAAAGCGAATGGAAAATGACTTTCCAGTCAACTGCTCCACGCCCTTCCTTGTTGCGTCGCGGAGCGACGCAACCCCCTGTAGCGCGGCGGGATGCCCGGCCCCTTCCATGGAGACGCGGCTTCCAGCCGCGTTGCCCCCTAAACGTTCTTGCCTGTAACTTAACTATAATTCCAAGCCATTGCTTTCGCTGCTGGGAGTTTTGGAGTCTTGGAGAACTTGAGATTCAGACGCGTTCTCCCAAACTCCGAGACTCCCAATAGCGAAAGCAATCAAATGCTGCGTCGACGCAACCCCCTGCCAAGATTCGCGGTCCCGAGAAGCGCAAAACATGACAACATAGACTATGCAGCGACGTTGGGCGCACCATAAATGTCTCGTTGCACCCAATAGCACACTTGTTACATTTGTGAGCTGCCGCAGCAAATCGGCAATCTCTCTACCTCAACAGTTTCCCTGGCCTTTCATCACATTCATCGCCTTTCGTTCCTTTCTAAAACTGGATCGGGGGCGGTCGGCGAACCACCGAACACGCGCGCGGCCTCGCGACAGCCCCCAAGGCACTTCGCGGCCTTGTCGCAGCCGTCGCACATCTTCGGCAGATAGTCGTGCCGCACGTAGTGCATCCACTCCTCGCATTCAGGCAACCGCTCCCACTCGTCCCATTTCACGAGTTCGACGGGACTGTGGTTACAGACGCGGATGCGTCCGTTCGGCCCAACGGTAAAGAAGTCCGTCGCCGCCGAGCATCCCGTGGTGACGTTGAGGTATTCGTATTTCTCCGCGTCGATCATGCACGACGGAAGTTCCGTGCCGAAATGTCCGCGCCGCTTCGCCCGCGAAAGCACCTCCT
>JAEEOY010000113.1 GCA_016284515.1 Kiritimatiellia bacterium
AGCCGACGCACGGAAGTATACCTTGTACGTGCCAGGCATGGTGAACGACGGCATCTCGCTCTGCCACTCGCCCGCCTCATCGCGGAACTCGCATGTGAGCGGATTGAGCTCCGGTCTCACAAGCCCCGTAACATTTGTGGCGAACTCCGGCGTCAAGACACTACCCGTATAGTCCAGCGCAATATCCTCGATCGTCGCCGTCAGCGGCGCCGGGACAACCGCCACCTTGAACGAACTGCGCACGTCGTCGTGGTTCGGAGCCGACGCCACAAACTGCACGAGATGATTCCCGACATTCGTAAACTCAGGCATTTCGCCCCATTCGCCCGCGCCATCCGCACGATAACGATACGTAACAGGCTGCTCGTTGCGCACTCCGGAAATCGTCTTCTCAAGTCCGCTCGCGTCAAACGCCTCTCCCGTGTAGTTGGTCACAACATCACCGATGGTAGTCGTGAACACGGCGTTGGTGATCGTATACGTCGCACCAGAAAAGGCCAACTTGTACTGGTAACGGTACTCCTTCTCCTCCTCCCAGTGTATTATCTCATCTCCATTGTGATCTAAATTGAACGTACCCTGAGTTATCGTGTAGACTCCAGACGGCGATGCGGCAGTCACACCGCACGCCATTTCACCCGTCAGTCCATATCTGTTCTCGAAGCCCCATCCTTCGGTCAAACCGGCGAACTCCGGTCCCGAGAAGTCTATTGGCAGGACAGCATCGCCATAGCACGCGATCTTAGGATTCGCAGTCACGATGTAGATGAGCGTGTTTGCCTCGATTGCATGGAACACGTTGATCGTTTTTGTCGCCTGCGAATACGAACCACCGATGACGACGAAGTTAGTGGCGACGACTCCATCGGTCTCGACAACGACGTTCGTCGCGAGCGCAAGCCGGACATAGTAGTTGGTGGCAACATCCGACCAAAGCGGGAAGGCCGCAGACGGCGACGGGACGTCCAGCCCGAGATCCGAGCAGAATCCGAGGCTGACTGCCGTCACCGATTCTTTCGCCTCGGGATTCTTTCCTGCCACGTCATTTTCCACGCGCGAATAAAGAGCGACAAGCAGTGTTTCCTCTGGCTTGAGCTTACCGACAGTTGCCATGAAATTGACCGTGGCTACGTTGCTGTCCGCCCACGAAGCGTTGTTGAGGACGGTGACTGGAGTCTCCTTCGTGTCAAGCTCCACTATCTCTGCCGAAGGGAATATCTTGATGCCCTGGTCGTCGCCAGCCGCAAGACGAATGTAGTATGTCCTGTTGCGTTGAAGGCCCTCGGCTGCAGGAAGATTGAAGCTGGACTTTCCCGACAAATTGGTATTTGTGTTCGCTCCAAGGTCGAGCAGGAACACACCTTCGCCTGACGGAGCTCCGTCACCTTCAAGTTCCGCTATGTCTTCGCTCCAGTAGCAATAGAGATGGGTCACTTCATTTGTTTCATGCAGCTTGTAGTTGACTACGGCAAGATCCTCCGCAGACGATGTCTTCGACTCCTTCCATTGAGCGCCATTGAGCGTGATCGCCGGTATGGCGAGAGAAGCGATTTCCTCCGAATGCGCGTAGGAATTCGCTCCCTTTCGCGCGACGAGACGCAGCCAGTACGTGTAGCCTACTTCCGGAGGCGTGAACACGACGGTCCCAATACCTACGGAAGCTTCAGTGACCTTGACCCATTCGCCGCCCCCAACGCTGTCAAGCTCATTAGAGCTGACCGTGCTGTAATGGACATAGATGTCGGCAAGGTCATTCTGCATGCCAGCCCAGTACAGGCGGTAGTCGATCTTGGCGATTCCGGCAACATCGTCTCCCGCTTCTTCGTTTATCTCCTCCACGTAGTTGCAGCTCGTCATTGAAATGCGCGGCTCTTCGGCAACGGGGTCACGACCGTGCACCTCATAGGCAATTAGCACCACGCCATCGCCGCCGTCACCGCCCTTCCAGTATGTGCTGTCGGCTCCATCTACGACATCGCCTTTGTTTTTACCTCTACTGCTACCGCCACCACCGCCAGCGCCTGTGTTCTCGACGCCGGAGGTCGCGGGTGCGCCGTTGCGGACATCGGCCGCATTGCCGCCGATGCCAGAGCCTCCGCCTCCTGGTTTTGTGAAATTATCGTTTGCGTCGACACGGAATATGTAGCCCCCTCCGCCGCCAGCGCCATAATAGAGCTTCTCGCCCGTCATCGAGTTGGCCACACCCACACCTCCGGCGCCGCCGGCCGACCAAGCGTCAAATGTTGCGCCAAGGCCTACGCGCCCGGCGCCGCCGCCGCCGCCCGCCGCAACCTTGCCGATGCTTCCAGTGGTAAAAGTGTCGTTTCCACGCCCGCCGTTATGCCCGAAGGCACCGTCATCCTTGGCCGTTCCACCAACCATTGCGAAAGTGCCGCCGCCGCCCGATGCACCAACTGCGCCTTTAGCAATACCGGGATCGTTCTTATAGCTACCGCCCGCACCGCCACCTGGGACTTCAATCAATGGATTTCCAGGATCACTCTCGAGTGCAAATGTAGAGTATTGTCCGTCACCGCTCCTTTCCTCTAGGTTTGACGCCGCGACTCCTCCGGCGCCAACTGCGACGATATAGGTAGTGTTCGTCACCACAGGGTATGACTGGCTGTAGAAAAGGCCGCCGCCGCCGCCGCCGCCGCCGACCATGTAGCCTCCCGCTCCGCCGCCGCCGACGACCATGATCTCAATGTTAGTCACGTAGTCCGGCGTCGTAAACCTAAATTCGCCGGCACGATACAAGTGTACGAACTTGTTGTCAAGGCGGATAAGTTCACCGTCGACTGCCAGTCCCTGAACGTTGCCGTACGTACGGAATGAACCTGTGTGTTCACGTGTCGTCTGCACGCTCTCGCCGACAATGTTTGCCGCACGTATGCGGAAGTTGTATGGCATGTCCTGCTTGAGGCCGAACACTGGAATCGAGAACTTTGTGCCGGCCGTGGCATCGGCAAGCAAAACCGTCCATTCGTCCTTGCCGGGCGGATTCTCACCGTCCGCCCATATCTGGTATTCGATCCAGCAGTCATCCGCGCCGGCGCCGCAAAATGTCACAGTTCCCGCAAACTGTACGTAGGCGTAGCTCACGTCGACAATCGTCTCAGGCAGACCCTTCCCCGTTTCCCAGACTACCACCGGCACAAGCGATTCGTCGCCGCGGCTCACGGTCCCCTTCGTCACAAACCGATTGTTGTTGTTCCAGTTGACCGCCTGAAGCGATGAATCGTATTCCGCCTTGATCCAGTCGGCCGAACGCATGCCCCTGGAATAGCGAGCCTCGTCGACAATGCCATTGAATGCGCCGGTCCCGTTCTCCTGTCCGCCGATGCAGAGATGATCATAGGTGGCGTTCTCGTCGTTCACGACTGGATAGTTGAGCTGGAAGCCGCCTGCCGTGGTGGACAGCTCCTCGCCGTTCAGATAGGCGTGAAAGAGCTGGTTGGTCGTACCGTCCTGATTCACGCTGCCATCGTAGATGAAAGTCCAGTAGTTCCATCCCGTGGACGACATTCCGCTCACCTTGAAGATCTGGTGCTTGTTTTTCTCGGTCGATCCAGACCAGACGCGAAGCTCTGTCGTGGTGTCTGTTTCATCATACTGTATGCCCCAGCCCTTGTCCGCGTCCTCGCTCTTACGTGCGACGAGATACGCCCATTTCGCCGGTGCGGCCGCCAGCTTGTACCAGCCGGAGAAGGTGAAAACGTTGCCGACTCCCGTGCGCAGAATGTCGTCGTGGTCAAACGCGATGATGCGACCGAAGGACGAGGAGGAACCGGGTGTCTGCGCCACGCGCCGCGCGTATCCGATGCGGCCGTTGCTGTCCGCCGTGGACATCGCGTGCGTTTCGGTCTCGAAGTTGTTGACCGTAGAATCCTTGAGGTTGACGACGCCGTTCTCGCGTTCGTTCATGTGCCAGACGCCAACATACGGCTCGAACGTGTTGCCGGGGTCGGGCCTTTCGTCCAGAAGCGGACTACGGTAGCACATCGTGAACGTCGTCCCATTGTTCATCTCTGGGAGCCGCACCCAGAAGAGCGACATGCCGTTCTTGTTCCATGTATCGATCTCGTGCGGAATTATTTGGCCTTTCTCGTCGACAAAGACAATGTCCTCGCCGTCGAAGCGGTAGAAGTCGTCATAGGAAAAGCCGTTTGTGTCCTTGGCACGAACTTCAACTAGCACCGGGAAGTTCGTAAGCGTTTCCGTTCCAGTGTAGCCAGTCACCGTGAACGGAAGGTACCGCTCGAACGAGTTTGCGACCCAAATGGCGTTCGTGCCGTCGTCGAAGAAGTGCGTGTAGGGGGAGCCGATCTCCTCGCCTTGCTCGCCCTCGGTCGTGAAGGTGCCGGAAACGGACGCTGTTTCGCCGTCGGTTCCAAGTGCGCGGAAGACATAGGAATACGAGGTGCCTGGCGCAATAGCCTCGCCAGCGGAAGTCTCACATATTGTCCCGCTTACGATGTCGTTCTTGACCAGCCCTGCCGCAATTGACATCCACTGCATCGGCTCCGAGTCACCCGAAAGCCAGACCTTCGCCTGGATGTCGCAAGAAGTCGCATCGCCCAACGCCCTGACAGTGCCTCCGATCTTGACAAAGCCATACCCGACATCCACAATGCCTGTCGATTCACTCCACAGGATCGTCAGCCCCGGCTCGGTCGTGAACATGCCGACAACAGGCGTCGTCGTCTCGCCATCGTTGCCAACGGCACGAAGCTTGTAGCTGTGGGTAGTGGAAGACGGCAGCTCACCCACGGCAACCGCAAAGGCAGTGGCGCCAAGCACATTCGTCAGCGTCGTCCAACCCTCCGGTTCGGGTACGCCAGCCGCCCAGCATTTCCACTGGATCTCGCATGACGTCAGGCCCTGCTCCATCGTGACTGTGCCGGCAACGAGGACCTTGTCATGATGGATTTCCGAAAGCCCCGTCGACTCTGTGGCAGTAGACCACGAGACCGCGAAGCCGGCCAGCGTCAT
>JAEEOY010000114.1 GCA_016284515.1 Kiritimatiellia bacterium
CCGCACGACCAGCCGATGCCGGTCGACGCGGGAACGAAGCGATCGAAGACGCCGTTGGCGCGGAAGAATTCGTCGCGGGCGCGGTTCAAGTCGGAGTACCATTCGAGGATGCCGTCCGCGTATATCCATGTCCGCGCAACGTGGGAGAAGTCCATGCCAAAGTCGCCAAGCGCCGCAGCGAGCGCGTCAAACGCGGAGATCGCCTGCTCATAGGGCGGCGCCGAGCAGTCCGCCGGCCCCACGCCCTTCACGAGCGCATAGTCGCCCCATTCGTCCCTCGCCATGACGCCGAAATCGGTCTTCTCCACCTCGGCGCCTGGGAGAGCGAAGTCTATCTCAGGAAAGCTGTGCATCGAGATCCGCAACTCATCCTCTCTACTGCGGATATGATACCACAACCTTCCTCATCGCACAACAGGCAAATCGTTTTTCCACTTCCCTTTCGGGGGCACAGGATCGTAGCCGTGCGCGCCGAAAGGATGGCAGCGAAGGATCCGCCAGAGACCGAGCAAAGTGCCCTTTACGGCTCCATGGATCTTGAGCGCCTCGATCATGTAGTTGGAACAGCTCGGCTCAAACCGGCACGCGCCGCCCATAATTGGCGACAGCACGACCTGGTACGCACGCACGAGCGCGATCAGCGGGAAGGTCGCGACGCGAGAGAGGCGAGACGCGACATCTCCTCCATCACTTCCTGGCATTTGCATCTCCTCAACGCCGCACGGCCGATGAAAACCCACTCGGTCCGCTCGGGCATCGCACCGCCCTTCACGAGCAGGCGGTAGGCCTCGCGCATCAGGCGCTTCGCGCGGTTGCGGTCAACCGCGTCGTGAAAGCTCTTCTTGGAAACGACGACGCCGGCCTGCTGGTCGGCGTCGGGTGACGAAAGATGCCACGCGACGAGGAGACGCCCCTTTATGGAACGCCCCCGGTCGAAGACACGCTTGTACTTCGCGCCGGGGAGCCGCGTGGACATTTCGCCAAGCCTTTAGACCTGCGTCAGGCGCTTGCGGCCTTTCGCACGACGGGACGCGAGAACCTTGCGTCCGCCCTTTGTCGCCTTGCGGGCGCGATAGCCGATTTTCCTTTTCCTCTTAAGCTTCGAGGGCTGCCATGTCATCTTCATGATTGATTCTTCCTTTCAACTGAAATGAGTGGATATTTTACCATATTTACTCTTCGGCTTTCAAGTGGCGCAGCAATTCCTCGAAACGGTTGATCTTGACAGTGAAGCGCGAGTCGTTCAGCCGTCCAAAGCCAAAAGTGCAGAAAGCGCCCTTCACGCCTGCATTTGCCGCCGCCTGCATGTCCGTCCAGCTGTCGCCCACCATCCAGTCGTGCGCCGAGAGGCGATGCCCGCCGAGACGCGACGCGCACTCCCGCAGCGACTGGGGATCCGGCTTCAGCGGCACTCCGTCGCCGCCAGCGACAATCGCGGAGCCGAAGTACCGCGTCATGCCGAACTTCTCGAGGATGAGCTTTACCGCGAAGTGGGGCTTGTTCGTGTTGACGCCGAGCAGCCATCCGCGCGATTTAAGCTCGTCGAGTGTCCTCCGCACATTTGGATATGGAACGACCGTCTCGCAGCAGTGCTCGGCGTAGTGGCAGTGGAAGATCTCCCACAGCTCCTCGTACGGAATCTTCGCCTCGGGGATCGAATGTTCAAGGAGATGGCGCGCGCCCTGCCCGACGTGCGTGATGACCGTCTCCACCGGCAGCTCGGGGAACCCGAGGTCGCGCCGCGTGTGGTTCACCGTCGCCGCAAGGTCCGCCCGCGTGTCGAACAGCGTTCCGTCTACGTCAAAGAATACCGCATGCATTGTTCGCACTCCCTTCACGACGCGCTGACCCGCGGAAGAACACGCCGCATAAGACGCAGCAGCACGAGCAGCACCGCACCCGTGACAAGTAGCGGCATTACAGACGCGCCTTTCATCGTCAGATAGATCAGCGCGGCAAGTTGAAGATAGACAATCCCTCCGACGAGAAGCCCGACACGACGCTTCTTGTCAGGATCGTTCTCCTCGCCCGTCGAGTACCATGTGACAACCGTGATGTAAAGAGTCCAGACCAATGGCGCCACCAGAGCAAGAGCCGCTAGCTCGATTCCGCACATGCCAACGACGACCGCTCCTGAAAGGACGTTGAGCCCACGGCACAGGCCCATGAATAAACTCAACTTCGTGCGATTGTAGACAACAACGGACATGGCCAGCAGGAAAGAGGCTATCCACCAGTCGGACTGCAGATTCGCCGCCGCACCTACGATCAGCGCAGCAAACAGGCAAAGTCCCCGCGCTATCCGCGCGGCACCGATTGAAATCTCTCCGTCAGGAATCGGACGCCCCCTGTCGCCCTTCGCGCCGACAATGTCGTTGTCGACAAGTCCGAACATGTAGAGAAACACACTCGCGAGCGCCGCGGCGGCGATGACCTGTGCATAGCGAGACGAGATCGCAGCATCTGCACCCCAGCACAGAACAGACGCCGCGCCGACAAGAACATCGCCCGGCACCGTCGGAAGGTTGACGACGCGAAAGAGCTTAAGCCACGCAAGAAGAGTGGAGGAGTGGGCGAGTGGAGGATTGGAGGAGTTGCTCACCTTCCCCCCTTCCCCGCTCCCCACGATCGCCTTTACCTTCTCAAGCGCGCGGCCACGGTGCGAGATCGAGTTTTTCTCGTCGGCGGAGAGGTCTGCGAAGGACTTGTCGTATCCGTCGGGGATGAAGAGCGGATCATATCCGAACCCTTCGCTTCCAGACGCCTTCTCGGCGATATGCCCGGGGCAGTGTCCGTGCACGACCATCTCCTCGCCTGACGGATCGACGAGCGCGCAACAGCACGTGAAGCGCGCGCGGCGGTCAGTCTTTCCCTCGAGGTTCTTCAGGAGAAGCGCGTTATTCGCCGGCGTGTTGCACGGCTCTCCCGCGTACCGCGCGCTGTGAACGCCCGGTGCGCCGCCAAGCGCCTTCACCTCGAGTCCAGAGTCGTCGGCCATGCACCACTCGCCCGGATGCCTCTCGGCTATGGCGTGCACCTTGATGAGCGCGTTGCCGGCGAAATCGGGCGCGTTTTCCTCGACACCCTCGGGATCGTCGGCGACGATCTCGAACTCGGGGAGTATCTGCGATATCTCGCGTATCTTGTGCTGGTTGTGCGTTGCGACGAAAAGCTTCATGCGGTTCTCCTGCGAAGTGTATCAGAGCCAGCCGGCGGGCATGTCGGACGGAATCCACCAGCTGTCCCTGGAGAAGTCGAACGAGAAGACGCGAATCCCGTCCGGCGCGCAGTTGCGCTTGAAGGCCTGTGAGATGATGCGCCACAGGAAGGTGTCGAGCGTCTTGCCAATAAGCTCAAGTCCGTACTTCGCGCCGTAGCGCTTGGCCGCGGCATCGTACAGCTCCTGACGCCGAAGGCCGTTGCGGCAGAAGTTCCAGATGAAGAAGTCGTGCAGCTCGTATGGTCCGAGCTTGTCTTCCGTGACCTGCCCCTTCACGAGTTCAGGGCTCACGGGCGTCGCGACGATGTCGAGGAGCGCCTTCGAGGCCTTGCCGCGTCCCGCGTTCCTCGCCCACCATTCGCAGACCTGGCGCACGACCGTCTTGGGCACACCGGAGTTTACGCCGAACATCGACATGTGGTCGCCGTTGTAGGTGCACCATCCGAGCGCGATCTCGGAAAGGTCTCCCGTGCCGAGCACGATTGCCCCGAGCATGTTCGCCTTGTCCATGAGGATCATCGTGCGCATGCGCGCCTGGGCGTTCTCGTACGTGACGTCGGCGGTCTTGCCGTCGTGTCCGATGTCCTTCAGGTGCTGGCGAACGGACTTCGCGATCGGGATCGTCTCCACCTTGACGCGCAGCCCCTCGCAGAGGAGCTCGGCGTTGGACTTCGTGCGGGACGTCGTGCCGAAGCCGGGCATCGTGTAGGCGTGTATGCCCGAGACAGGCAGAGCGAGGCGCTTGAACGCGCCGACTGCAACGAGAAGAGTCAAAGCGGAGTCGAGTCCGCCGGAGATTCCGATGACGACATCCTTCACCCCTATGCGCGAGAGCCTGAGGGCGAGTCCGTCGACCTGTTTCGCGTAGACCTTCTCGGGGTCGCACGGAAAAGGCGCCGTGGCCCTGCGGCCCTTCGGCGCGTCTGCGAGGCTGCCGAGCGTTCCGCCCGACTTCAGATACTCTTTTAGTCTCTTGTCCATGGCGGAAATTATACCATAAAACGGGCGCGTCAGAACACGGCGCAGACGAGAGTCGCCCA
This sequence comes from Kiritimatiellia bacterium, assembly GCA_016284515.1. Lineage (GTDB taxonomy): Bacteria > Verrucomicrobiota > Kiritimatiellia > RFP12 > UBA1067 > UBA1067. Next base: position 4,261 of record JAEEOY010000114.1, read on the forward strand.
GAGGATGCCGGTGATCATGCCCCAGACGACTTCCGTGCGGGTGTGGCCGAGGAGCTCGCGGAAGCGCTCCTTCGGCTTGAACTTGAGCTCCTTGAGGTCGCGGATTACCGCATTGAGCACCTTCGCGTGTTCGCCAGCCGCCCTTCTTACGGTCGCTGCGTCGAACATCGTGACGACCGCAAACGCGACGGCAAGGACGCACAGCGGCGAGCCGAAGCCGTAGGTGTAGCCGATTCCGGCGGCGAGCCCGCACACTGAGGCGGAGTGGCTCGACGGCATTCCGCCCGTCGAGACGAGGTATACGAAATCAAACTGGCGCGTCTTCCAGGCGGCGATCGCCATCTTCACGGTCGATGCGACGATCCATCCGCCGAGCCCGCACCAGAAGACGCGGGAGGTGAAAATCTCCCAGAAGGCCCAGTGCTGGACTGCTGCAAGCACGGCGTCATCCCTTCTTTTCGAGCGCCACCTTTATGCGCTCCTCGACGTCATGCGAGTGAAGAGCGTCGAGCACCTGCCCGAGATCGCCGTCGACGATTCTGTCGAGCGAGTAGATCGTGAGGCCGATGCGGTGGTCGGTGAGGCGGTTCTGCGGAAAGTTGTAGGTGCGAATCTTGTCCGACCTGTCGCCCGAACCGCGCAGAGTGAGGCGGTCTGCGCCGAGCTTCGCCTCCTCCTCGCGGCGGCGGAAGTCGAGAATGCGCGCCTTGAGCGTCGCGAGGCACTTCTCGCGGTTGCGTATCTGCGAGCGCTCATCCTGGCAGACGGCGACGAGCCCGGTCGGAATGTGGGTCATTCGCACCGCGGACTCCGTCTTGTTGACGTGCTGCCCGCCTGCGCCGCCGGAGCAGAAGAGGTCGATCCTGATGTCCTTCTCGGGAATCTCGAGCTCATCCTCCTCGTCCGCCTCCGGAAAGACCACGACGGTCGCGGCGGACGTGTGGATGCGGCCCTGTGCCTCGGTCTCGGGAACTCGCTGCACGCGGTGCGCGCCCGACTCGAAGCGGAAGCGCCCGTACGCGCCCTCGCCCTTGACGGTGAAGACGATCTCCTTGTATCCGTCGAGGGAAGTCGCGTTGGAATGCATCACGACAACCTTCCAGCCGACGCTCTCGCAGTAACGCGAGTACATCCTGAACAGGTCGCCGGCGAAGAGAGCCGCCTCCTCGCCGCCTGTTCCGGCGCGGATCTCCATGACGGCATTGCGCCGCTCGAGCGGGTCGGGCGGCAGAAGCGCCGCGAGGACCTCCTGCTCCGTCGCCTCCTCGAGCTGATAGGCGGTCCAGGCGTAGTCGAGCTTCTTGAGGAAGGAATACTCGTCAAGGACCGCGCGGTAGCGCTTGCGGTCCGACAAAACATTCGGGTCGCCCATCTCCGCCTCTACGGACGGCAGGCGACCCAGAACGCTTTCAACCTGTTTTTCGTCGATCAAGAGATTACTTCGCGAACTTCGCGTAGCGCTTCTTGAACGAGTCGACGCGGCCTTCGGTGTCGACCATGGTCTTCTGACCAGTGAAGTAGGGGTGGCACGCCGAGCACGTGTTGACCGTCATCTCCTTCTTCGTGGAGCGGGTCTTGATGACGTTGCCGCACGCGCAGGTGATCGTGGCGTCGCCGTAGTTCGGATGGATGTCTTTCTTCATTGTTTATCTTCCTATTTCGAAAATTGAGTACATATTATACCCTTTTCTGCGCCGCCGCGCAAGGGGGTGGCCGCAACAATTTTTACCTGAGCTAACCCGTCCCGGACAAATGGAGTACGCGAGGCGTGCAACCCTACTGCTTGTTCGCCGACGGAACCGCGAGGGACGCACCCTTGAGGTCTGTCCAGAGCGTGCCCTCGCCAGCGTGGATCACGCGGATGTTGACCTCGGGGTTGAGCGAGTCCGCAAACACGAGGTCAGCCCAGAGCGACGGATCCTTGAACGCCGAGGCTCGGCGCTTGATGCCGAGCGCCTCCTCGTTCTCCACGAGAAACTTCGCCTTGACCTCGGCGGAGCCGCGCGTCTCGGTGATCTTCGCCTGTATCTTCGCGCACTCGAGGTCGATCTCCGCCGCCTTGAGCTTCGTCTCGGCGTTTATCTCGGCGACGTCCTTCTTCATCTCGGCGGCGACTGTCGCGACGAGCTTCGCAGTCTCCTGCTCGACCTCTCGCTTGAGCTGGTCGACCTTGGCGATCTCGGTGTTCAGCTCGGCGCGGCGCTTTTCAGTTTCCTGCTGCGTCTTGTTCGTGAGGTCCTGCTCCTTCGCGACGGCGGCGGACTGGATCGGCTCGAGAATCTCCTCCGGGACTTCGACATGGCGGACGATCGCGTTCCTGACGAGGATGTGCTTTTCGCCGAGGACTCGCACGAGCTCGGCAGTCATCTCCTCCTGGAACTTCTGGCGGCCTTCGCCGTCGATGAACTCGCGGGCCTTGTAGTCCGAGCCCTTCATTCGCGAGATCGAGAGGATCTGCGGCATTATGATCTTCGAGACGACCGCGGGGAGGTCTCCGTAGAGCATGAAGATCTTCGATATCTTCTCGGGCATGAGCTCGAACTCCACCGTCATGTCGAGCATGATCGCGAAGCCGTCGGACGACGGGAACTGCACGAACTGGTTCATGCCGAACGCGACCGAGTCGTTCGCCGGGAGCTGCGACTGCCCGACGGGCGCGCGCTGCTGCGCCGGCGCGGCGGCACCGGAGACCGCGGAGGAAACGGTTGACAGATACCGGTTGCCGCTCGCGCTCTTGCGCGCGGCCGGCGCACGGGAGAGCGAATTGAGCGAGAAGTTGTTGCGGGCGGAATCTTCGTCGACGATTCCGAGGTCGGCGTTCTGCGTCACGTACTCCGCGCGCTTCTGCACCTGCTTCTGAAGCGTCATTCGCTGCAGCTCGTCGAGTCCGTTCGCGCTCTGGCTCTGCGCCTTCGTGAGGACGACCGTTCCCGACTTGCCGACGATGGAGACCTGGTTCATGCCTATCTCGACGACGTCAACCTGGTAGGCGCGGGGGTTCACGTAGTAGAGACCCGGTTGCAGGACCTTCTCCATCACGCCCTTCTCTCCGGGTCCGGCGAAAGAGCCCGCCGCAGCCGGCTTTCCGGTCTGGCTCGTCACGACGCCGACATAGCCGATCGGGATGTTTATCGCGCTCATCACCTTGACGTCGTATCCCTCGGGGTTGAGGCGGTACCTGCCCGGACCCAGGACGTCCTTCCACACGCCCTTCGAGTCGCGGTCCGGCGCAAGGATCTCGCCGGGCGCGAGCTCACGTCCGTTCTTCGAGGTGACTACGCCGACTGAGCCAGCCGGAATCGTGATCGCCGAGACGATGCGCCAGTCGTGCGTGACGGGGTCGAGGAAATGGCGCCCCTCCCCAAGCGGGATCCTCTGGACGCCCTTCTGGCCCGGCTCCGCGAGGATCGCGCCGGGCGGCAGCTCGTCGCCGGTCTTCGAGGTGACGATCGCCATCTCGCCAGGGCCTACATAGACCCTGCAGAATATCCACACGAACGCAAACACGCCGAGCACAAGCAATATGACCGCCGTGACGATCGCAGACGCAAACTTTCCGAAATTGTTCATTTCGCACCTCCTTTCTCGTTGCCGAAGGCGCTTTTGGCAGGGATTCCCATCATTTCGCGCGGATCGTCGGCCGTCACGACATCGGTCACGCGCGGCGCCGTCTTCTCGTAGAGCCTCGCCCTGAGGTAGTCGCGCTCGTCCGAGTAGACCGCGACTTCGCGCGCCATGACCTCAGCCTCGGCGGTCGTCCTCGCCTCGACGACCCTCCGGTCGGCCTCGGCCTTGGCGAGCTTCGCGGCTGCCTCGGCTTCCGCCGCCTTGAGCTCCGTCGCAGCAACCGTCAGCCTCGTCTCCGCTGCGATTGTGGCCTCGGCCCTCGTCTGCTCCGCGGCGATCTTGCTCTGGATGCGCTCGGTCTCCGCCGCCACGACCTTGGAGTTGCGGTCGGCGAGCGACTTCTGGCGGCCGAGCTCGGCGAGCGACTGCGCCTGGACGATCTGCTGGTCGATCTTCTTCGCCTCCTGGACGGCGAGCTCCCTCGCGCGGATGATCGCCGCGACTTCCTGCGGCGCGAAGATGTCGCGGATGAGGACTGAGTTGAGCGAGATGCCCCACGGCGCGCAGACACCCTTCAAATACGCCTCGAGCGAATTCTGAAACGCCTGGCGGGACTCGCCGACGATGAATTCGGTCGCGACCTTCTTCGAACCCTCGATGCGCGAGAATCCGCGCGCGGAGGGAAGGATGATCTTCT
>JAEEOY010000012.1 GCA_016284515.1 Kiritimatiellia bacterium
GGCCCCGCTGGCGACAGCGGCGATATGCTTCAGGGCCTTGACCGCACGACTGGCGTGTCGACGATCATTTCCATCGCGGGCTGGGGCGGAACGGCCCTGGCGTTCCCGTTCATCGTCTACGCGATACTCAGGTTCGTCTTCCCCGCGCTGACGAACAGGGAGAAGCTGGTGCTCATGTCGATTCTGATCGCGGGCACGGCGTTCTTCCTCGTCGGGCTCGGCGTCGCGTACTCGAAGACGCTTCCGATGGTCGTCGTCGCGTTCCAGAAGATCAACGAGTGGTGCGGGATTCCGTCGTCGATAATCAGGCTCGAGGGCTACATTTCGATCGTGCTCAAGACGATCATAGCGTTCGGACTCGTCTTCCAGCTTCCGCTCATCATCTTCGTGCTCGGCTGGTTCGGCGTGATAACCTCGAAGGGACTCAGGGAGAAGCGCCGCATCGCGATCGTGCTCTCGTTCGTCCTGTCGATGTTCCTGACGCCGCCTGATCCGATGAGCCAGCTGTTCATGGCCATTCCGCTGTGCCTCCTCTACGAGGTGTCGATCTGGGCGGTCTGGCTCAAGGAGAAGGGAAGCTTCAGGCGGTGAGGAATCGTTCGTCCTTCGCGCTCGGCTTCCTGGCGCTGATTGCGGTCGGCGCGGCGCTGCTGGCATGTCCGTTCTCCCGCGCTGACGGCGCGGCGGGCAATCTCGGCGCCGCGATCTTCACTGCGTGCTCGGCGGTGTGCGTGACGGGCCTTTCGGTCGTCGACATCGCGAAGGAGTACTCGGTTGCCGGACAGGTCATAATAATGGCGCTTGTCGAGCTGGGCTGCCTTGGGCTAATGACGTGCGGCACGTTCTTCCTCGTCGCGATAGGCAGGCGCCTTTCGCTCAATCTGTCGCGCGAGTTCACGCTGATGAATGCGTACGGCATAGAGCAGATTCAGGGCCTCAGGGGCCTCATCTGCTGGATCGTCGGCTCGATGTTTGTCATTGAGGCGGTTTTCGCGGCGCTGTTCCACGCGCACTTCGGCAACTGGTACGAGAGCATCTTCTACTCGATCATGAACTTCTGCAACGCGGGGTTCAGCCTTAGCCCCGACTCGCTTGGGTTCCTTCCGCGCGGCTGGGTCGTGACGGCCATGGGCATCGAGACGATCCTCGGCGGAATCGGCTTTCTCGTCATCTACAACCTCTGCACGTTCAAGTTCCTCCACCGCATATCTGGGGCGCGCGGACGCCTCACGCTGCACACGCGCGTCGTCCTGAGGTTTACGTTCTACCTGCTCGTGATTGCGTTTCTTGCCTTCCTCGCGGTCGAGTGGAACCAGACCCTGAAGGGCATGGAGTTCGTGGAGAAGATGGTCGTCGGGTTCTTCCAGGCCGTGACGCCTCGCACGTGCGGCTTCTGCGTCGTCCCGACGGAGGATCTTCATCCGCTCACGCGCCTCATATACGAGATTCTCATGTTCATCGGCGGCGCGCCTGGTTCGGCCGCTGCAGGCATGAAGGTCACGACGCTCGCGGTCATCCTCTACACCATGACCGCGATGTGCCGCGGCGAGACGGAGACGGTGATGGACCGCAGGACGATTTCCAGCGAGGTCGTCCGCGAATCGCTTGTGATCCTCATGGTGATGGTGATGCTGGCCGTTGTCGTGACGGGCGCGCTCTTCCTTACCGAGGCGGGAAGCGCCCTCTCGTCCGACGCGATCTTCTTCGAGGCAGTCTCCGCGGTGACGACGACGGGCCTTTCGATGGGCGACACCACGTCCACTCTCTCGACCGCAGGGCGCGTGGTCATAATGGTGGCGATGTTCATCGGACGCCTCGGTGCGCTCACGGTGGTGCTTATGATCGGCGACAAGGAGTCGAAGAAGCACGTGCGCTTCCCCGTCGAGGAGCTTGTCGTCGGCTGAGCCGCCGCCGCAGGCGGCAGAAATTAGGAGGAAAAGATGTTTGAGAACACTGTATTCGGGCGGCTCGACCAGAAGCTGCAGCACGCGATTTCGGACGCAGGCTACGAAAGGCCCACGCCGATACAGGAGAAGGCGATACCGTATCTTCTCGACGGACGCGACCTCATCGGCTGCGCGCAGACCGGCACCGGAAAGACCGCGGCGTTCATGCTGCCGATCCTCGACCATCTCGTCAAGGTGCGGCGTCCGCGCCATATCGGACACCCCCGCGCGCTCGTCCTCTCTCCGACGCGCGAACTCGCCGTGCAGACTGCCGAGAATGTCCGCAACTACTCGAAGTACGCGCAGCTTCCTTTCGCGTGCCTCATCGGCGGCGTCAGCCAGTACGGACAGGTCAAGGACGTCAAGAAGGGCGCGGAGACGCTGATTGCGTGCCCGGGACGCCTCATCGACCTGATGATGCAGGGGATAATCTACCTCGACCAGGTCGAGTGCTTCGTCCTCGACGAGGCGGATAGGATGCTCGACATGGGCTTCCTTCCCGACATCAAGCGCATCATCTCGAAGCTCCCCAAGGCGCGCCAGTCGATGTTCTTCTCCGCGACGATGACGCCTCCGATCCTCAAGCTCGCCGGAGAGCTCGTACACGATCCGGCGTCCGTCACCATCTCCCCCGAGGCCCCGACCGTCGAGAAGATCAACCAGAAGGTGATGTTCGTCGCGAAGAGCCAGAAGGACGCGCTTCTCGCGCACCTCCTCGAGCAGCACCCCGAGTGGAACAAGGTAATCGTCTTCACGAAGATGCGCCACGGCGCGGACCGCGTCGTGAAGAAGCTGCTGCGCGCAGGCGTCAAATGCGCCGCGATACACTCCGACAAGACGCAGAACCAGCGCACGCGCGCGCTCGAGGGATTCAGGAAGGGCGAGGTAAGGGTTCTTGTCGCGACGGACATCGCCTCGCGCGGAATCGACGTGCCGGACGTGAGCTGCGTCGTCAACATGGAGCTTCCGCTCGAGACGGAGTCGTACGTCCACCGCATCGGACGCACCGCGCGCGCAGGCGAGTCGGGCGCGGCGATCTCCTTCGTCACGCAGGAGGAGCGTGGACAGCTCAAGGCCGTCGAGCGCTTCATCAAGAAGTCGATCCCCGTCGATCGCGACCATCCCTTCGAGGCTCAGCCCGACCTCCCGCCGCCATCATGGGCCGCGCCGCAGCGCGGCGGAAAGCCGTCCGGCGGTGGCGGACACGGCGGGCACGGAGGCGGCAACGCCGGACACGGCGGACACAAGCCGAACGGCGGAGGGAAGCGCAAGCGCAAGTCGTTCCTCGGCCGTCGCCAGAAGGACTTCGGAAACAAAGGCGACCGCAAATGAAGGCGATAATTCCGGCCGCGGGACACGGCACGCGCTTCCTTCCGGTAACGCGCGTGGTGCCGAAGGAGATGCTTCCGATAGGCGCGAAGCCCGCGCTGGAGCTTATCGTCGACGAGGCGCGCTCGGCTGGCGCGGACGAGATCGTGCTCGTGATATCCGAGGGCAAGGAGCTCATCCGCCGGTACTTCGAGGGTCAGAGCGACATCCGCTTCGTCTACCAGAAGGAGCAGAAGGGACTCGGACACGCCGTCCTTCAGGCCGAAGTCGACGACGAGGTGCTTATTCTCCTCGGCGACGCGCTGGTTCTCGGATGCAACGCAGCGAAGGAGATGGTCGAGTTCTCGCGCAAGCACGGAGACGCGGCTGTCATCGGCTGCGAGCGAGTCCCGATGGAGAAAGTCTCCCGCTACGGGATAATGAAGACGGAGGGGGATCGCATAGTCGACATGGTCGAGAAGCCCACGCCGGAGGAGGCTCCGAGCGACATCGCGGTCGCTGGGCGCTATTTGCTCCCCGCCGCCATTTTCGGATACCTGAAGACACAGACGCCCGGGAAGGGCGGGGAGATACAGCTCACGGACGCGATAAGGCGCATGCTCGCGGAATATCCAGCCTACGCCTACGTCTATCCCGGCCACAGGCAGGACATCGGCAATCCCGAAGGATATTTCAACGCGCTAAAGGCCTTCTATGAAAACGATTAAGACAAGAAGCTTCGCTCGCGCCGGGTTCCTGGGCAACCCGTCCGACGGTTATTTCGGCAAGACAATATCCTTCGCCTTCTCCAACTTCGGAGTGGAGCTGACTCTTACCGAATCGGCGCGGCTAAGGTTCGTTCCCGGCGAGGTTGACGACGCGACGTTCGACTCGCCCGAACAGCTCGTGAGGGACCTGCGGCTCTATGGCTACTACGGCGGAATCAGGCTTTTGAAGGCCGTCACGAAGAGGTTCTACGAGTACTGCCAGAAGAACGGAGTTTCTCTGCCGAAGCGCAATTTCACGGCGGAGTACAAGATAAACATTCCGCGCCTAGTGGGGCTCTCGGGATCGTCTGCGATATGCTCCGCGATGCTCAAGGCGTTGACACGCTTCTACGAGGTGGAGATTCCGCTTGAGGTCGCGCCTACGATCTGCCTCGAAGCCGAGAAGGAGGAACTCCGCATCAACTGCGGCTTTCAGGACCGCGTCATCCAGATGTACAACGGCGTCGTCTTCATGGACTTCGAGAAGTCGTTCGTCGAGGCGAACAACCGCGGCCGGTACGAGCGCATCGACCCGGCGCTGATGCCGAGGCTCTACGTGTCCTACGACGCTGCGCGCGCCGAGGAGTCGGGCGAGGCGCACAAGGAAGTCAAGCGGCTTTTCGAGGCGAAGAACTCCGATGTCCTCGCGGCGATGACGGAATTCGCGGACATCGCGCAGCAGGGGCGCGACGCAATAGTCGGCGGACACCCCGAGCGGCTTCCCTCGCTGGTGGACGCCAACTTCAACCTGAGGGACAAGATTTTCCATGTCGCGGAGGAAAACCTTCGCATGGTCATGACGGCGAGGAAGAGCGGCGCGAGCGCGAAGTTCGCCGGGTCTGGCGGAGCGATCGTCGGCACATACGAGGACGACGCGCAGTACGCGGCGCTGGAGCGCGACCTCGCGGCGATCGGATGCCGCACGCTCAAGCCGACGATCGCGACGACGGACGACGAGTCGGCGGAGCTTGCGTCCTTTGCGAACTGGCGCAACTCTTGACATACGTGTGACAAGGAGAACAGAACATGAAGAAGGCGAATGAACTGAGGAAGATCGAGATAGTCCGTAACTTCACGAAGCATGCCGCTGGGAGCGTGCTTGTGAAATGGGGCGACACGTGGGTGCTCTGCACCGCGAGCGTGGAGGAGAAGGTGCCTCCGTTCCTGAAGGACAAGGGCCGCGGATGGGTCACGGCGGAGTACTCGATGCTTCCGTCCTCGACGGGCGGCGGACGCAAGGAGCGCGACATCAAGAAGCTTAAGCTCGACGCGAGGTCGACGGAGATACAGCGCCTCGTCGGACGAGCCCTCAGGGCGGCCGTTGACACGGAGCTCCTCGGCGAGCGCCAGATCACTATCGACTGCGATGTCCTGCAGGCGGACGGCGGCACGCGCTGCGCGTCCATCACGGGCGGCATGATTGCGCTCGAAGACGCCGTCTCGAAGCTGCTCAAGGCTGGGCTGATCAAAAAGAGCCCGATCGTCCGCCGCGTCGCCGCGGTATCCGTCGGCGTGTGCAACGGAAAGCCCACGCTCGACCTCGACTACGCGCACGACTCGACGGCGGAGGTCGATCTCAACGTCGTCATGACGGACGACGGACGCTTCGTGGAGATTCAGGGCACGGCGGAGCACAATCCGTTCACCGCCGAGCATCTCTCCGACATGCTCGCCCTCGCGAAAAGGGGCATAACCAAGATATTCAAGGCCATAGCCAAGCAGGCCCCAAAAATGGTATAATATACCCTTAAAGAAGGGTTATGAAGATGGCTGAAGAGACGAGCAACTACAACGCTGAGAACATACAGGTCCTGGAGGGCATGGAGGCGGTCCGCAAGCGCCCCGCCATGTACATCGGCGACACGGGGGAGAGGGGTTACCACCACCTCGTCTACGAAGTCGTCGACAACTCGATCGACGAGGCTCTCGCGGGCTACTGCTCGATGATCGACGTCATCATCAATCCGGACGGATCCCTCACCGTGCAGGACAACGGGCGCGGCATTCCCGTCGACATGCATCCGACCCAGCACCGCCCCGCGATCGAGGTCGTGCTCACGATTCTCCACGCGGGCGGCAAGTTCGACGGCTCGAACTACAAGGTCTCCGGCGGACTCCACGGCGTCGGCGTGAGCTGCGTCAACGCGCTTTCCGACTGGATGAAGGTGGAGGTCAAGCGCGGCGGGAAGGTGCACCACATCGAGTTCTCGCGCGGGCACGTCACGAAGCCGCTCGAGGTCATCGGCGAGTGCGGCGGCGAGACTGGCACGAAGGTCACTTTCTTCCCCGACCACACGATCTTCTCCTGCCATGCGTTCAAGTGGGAGATACTCACCGCGCGCCTCAGGGAGCTCGCGTTCCTCAACAAGGGCGTCACGATACACTTCCGCGACGACGAGGGCGAGGCGCACCACGAGGAGACCTTCCACTATGACGGCGGAATCGACCAGTTCGTCGAGTACCTCAACCAGAACAAGAAGCCCCTTTCGCCGGTGATCCACTTCGAGGGCGCGAAGGAGGGCACGACGGGAATGGTGCAGGCCGAGGTCTCGCTCCAGTACACCGACAGCTACTCCACCCTCGAGCAGACGTACTGCAACAACATCCACACCATCGAGGGCGGCACGCACCTCTCCGGCTTCCGCCGCGCGCTCACCGCGACGATCAAGAAGTACGGACTCGACAACAAGCTCCTCAAGGAGAAGGAGTTCGACTCGCTCACAGGCGACGACATGCGTGAGGGGCTCACGGTGGTCGTCAGCGTGAAGGTTCCGCAGCCGCAGTTCGAGGGCCAGACGAAGACTAAGCTCGGCAACGGAGAGGTAGACGGAATCGTCGGCTCCATCGTCTCGGACAAGCTGATGACGTTCTTCGACGAGAACCCGGCGGTCGCCAAGACCGTCATCGAGAAGACGCTTCTCGCCGCGAGGGCGCGCGAGGCCGCGAGGGCCGCGCGCGAGTCGACCAGGCGCAAGGGCGTTATGGACGGGCTCTCGCTCCCCGGCAAGCTGCGCGACTGCTCCGAGCGCGACCCCGCGAAGACCGAGCTCTTCCTCGTCGAGGGCGATTCCGCAGGCGGCTCCGCGCAGACGGGCCGCGACCGCACGACGCAGGCGATTCTCCCGCTGCGCGGCAAGGTCCTGAACGTCGAGAAGGCCAGGATCGACCGCATGCTCGCGAACGCCGAGATACGCACGCTCATTACGGCGATCGGATGCGGCTTCGGCGAGGAGTGGGACATCTCGAAGGCGCGCTACCACAAGATCGTGATCATGACCGATGCCGATGTCGACGGCGCGCACATCAGGACGCTGCTCCTCACGTTCTTCTACCGCAAGATGCCCGAGCTCATCGAGCAGGGCTACGTCTC
>JAEEOY010000115.1 GCA_016284515.1 Kiritimatiellia bacterium
AACGGCGCGCGGAATATCTCCCTCGCGACGTCGCACGCGAAGACCTTCGCACCGCACTGCGTGTCCCAGACCGGAGCGCCGAGCGTGCGCCTGATGAGCCACTTCGCGAACGCGCCGGCGAGTCCGCGCGCCACCGAGCGGCGTATGTCCGTCCCGAGGTGCGGCCAGCGCGAGCCTATCACGGCCTTCAGCGGACCCTGCTCCTCGAATGCGCGCATGAACGACGGAATCTCCCCGAGCGGCGTCGCGAGGTCCGCATCCCAGAACCCGACGCAGTCCGCGCCGGAGTACGAGCAGACGTGCAGGACCCCGCGCCTCACGGCCTCGGCCTTGCCGACGTTTTCGTTTATGTAGATTGCGTGCATCGACGGAGACAGGTTCGCCATGTGCGCGAGGAGCTCCGCCGTGGAGTCCGTCGAACCGTCGTCGACGAAGCAGAACGATATCCACGGCCACTCCTCCGCCGCGCGGACGAACGCGTCGACGTCCAGTCTCTTTGCCTCGTTGTGGCAAGGCACGACAAGCGCAAGCGTCTTCATTTCGGCGCCCCCTCTCCCCAAGGTCCGTTGTAGAACTCGTACGAAAAATAATGGTCGCTGACCTTCATCGGGGCGGATGCGCCGGGCATCTTCTTCCGGTTGAACGCGTACGTGTATGACAGCGCCCCGCAGAGTACGACGCATGCAAGCGCCGCGGCGAGCGGGACAAGCCTCCGAAGTCGCGCGGGTTCGGTCCCGAACTCTTCCGGACGCGTCGCGAGGTGCGCGGCGAAGAGCGGCGCTACGGGAAGGAGGTACGTGAACGGAACCCTGCTCGTGAGGCACCAGAACAGCGTGATGCATAGAATCGAAAGCGTATGGAACGAAAGCGACGGAAGACGGCGCCTGAAGAACGGAACGAGCGACCACGGAAGCGTCGCGACAAGCGTCCACACCACCGCCATGCCGCGGAACGTCTCGCGTCCCGCCCCATACTTGTCGCCATAGTCGTGCACAAGGAAGCGCATGATGTTCTCGTTGACGATGAAGTACCTGAGAAACCCGGGCTGGTTCGCCTCCACTGCGGCGAAGTACGAAACGACGACCGCGACAAAGAGGAACAGCGAGAGAAGCGTGCGCTTAAGCGGCAGCGGAGGCAGCCTGCGCGCGATAACGGAGTCGGCGAGCGCGGGGAGTCCGAACAGCGCCAGCGCCACAGGTCCCTTAACGACCGTCCCGAGCGCAAGGAGCAGCGCGACCGCCGGATACAGCGAAGTGTCGCGCGTTGCGTACAGAAGCAGCGCGCCCGACACGCAGCAGACGAGCAGCGCGTCGGTCATGCAGATGCCGGACATCATGTACAGCGACACTGTCGTCGCGCAGAACCCCACCGCAAGCGCCGCTGCGTCGCGCGACGAGGTCTTGCGCACCGACCAGTACAGGATTGCGAGAAGCGCAAGCCAGGAGACGAGCGACGGAAGACGCACTGCGAACTCGCTCACGCCGAGCGCCCTGCACGAGAGCGCTGACGCCTGGAACGCGAACGGAGGCTTCCCCGCGAACGGCTGGTAGACGCCCTTGTACGTAAAGCTCGGGACAAACCAATCTCCTGTCCGCGCCATGTTCGCGGAAATCGCCGCGTAGCGCGCCTCGCTCGGCTCGAAGACGGGCGCAACGAGCATCGCGGCGACACGCACCACGATCAACGCCGCGAGCGCCGCGGCAAAAATCGAAACGCTCCTCTTCATCCCTTTCCTCCCGCAAGCGTCTCGGCGATGTTGAGGTAGTATCCGCGGATCCTCTCGTATGCGTTTAGGATGTCGAGCTCGACCAACACGCGGACGGGCGAGCTGGGATCGTCAGGGCCTACGCGGTCGAGCTGTCGCCTGCGGCTGTCGCGCACGAGGTCGCGAAGCCCTGCGGACTCCGCCTGGACGGCCAAGAGGTCGAACTTCGGGCGCGGCGACTTGAGGTACCCGGAGACTTTCGCCGCAAAGGAAGCGATGCCGTCGTGCACGCCGAGCAGCACGCCGAGCGACTGGGCGGAGAAGTTCTGTCCGCCCTTCCGCAGTCGCCGCGTCACCTTGAGTATCGTCGCCGCCTCGTCCGAGGCGGACTCGAGTTCATCGGTCATCCTGAGGAGCCTTCGCGCACGCGCAGCGACTGTGCCGGAAAGCCGCCGCGACATCACCTTGCCGAGGAACTCGGTGACCTCGCGCTGGACGTTGTCCAGGACTTCCTCGCGGTGGGCGATGTGATCCTCCGTCCGCTCTTCAGCCTCTCCCGAAAGCACCTTGCGCACGCATCCAAGCAGCTCGATGTCGCTGTCGCGCATGAACGTCACCTCCATCAGCGCCTGGTCGCAGGCTATGACGGGCGAGAGGTGGCTCGTCATGTCGAGCGCGCTCAGGTGCGGCTTCTCCGACTCCGGCGCGCGGATGATGCGCGAGACGAGTCCGGCGAACGGCTTCACGAACGGGACGAACATCGCCGTCGTAACGAGGTTGAATAGCGTATGCACCGCCGCCATCGGCGCGGCCATGTGCGGATAGCTCGTTACGCCGTCGACAACAACCGCGTCCGCGTAGTGCGGGAAGAACGACGTCGCGGCCGGGAGCATCACAGGCACGAAGAACGGAATCAGGACGACCGTTCCGACGACGTTGAAGAGCGTGTGGGCGAGCGCTGTCTGCCGGGCCTCGGCGGACCCGTTGAACGCCGCGAGCCAGGCGGTCACGGTCGTTCCGATGTTCATTCCGAATACGGTCGCGGCGGCGGCCTCGAAGGAAAGGAGCCCCTGCTGCGCAAGCGTCATCGCGATTGCGGTCGTCGCGGCGGAGGACTGCACGACGGCCGTGAACACGAGCGAGACGAGGACGCACTTGGCGAGACCCCACGCCGTCGTCGCGTCGAGCGACCTGAACGCGTCAACCACCGCCGGCATCGTGCGGACCGGCTCCATGCCCTCCTTCATCCAGTATAGGCCCATGAAGACGAATCCGAGCCCCATCAGCGCGAGGCCGAGGTTGTGCAGCCACTCCCGCTTCTGGAAGAAGTAGAGCGCTGCGCCAAGAAGCACGACGAGGAGTCCGAGCGTCTTCACGTCCGGCGCGAACGCGATGATCCACGCCGTTGCCGTCGTGCCGATGTTGGAGCCTATGATGACGTTGATCGCCTGCGGCAGCGTCATGAAGCCGGACGTAACGAATCCGACGACCATGACGGTGATGATCGACGACGACTGGACGATCATCGTCGAGACGACGCCCGTGCCGATTCCGGCCAGGCGGTGCGTGGTCGCGAGCGACATGAACCTGCGAAGGCCCGATCCGCTGACGGACTGGAGTCCCTCGGACAGATGCTTCATCCCCAGCAGGAACGTGCCGAGCCCACCGCCGACCACCACAAGAATAGACAATACTTCCCTCATATCCGCATACAGTATACAGAATGAGGATTACGGACTCATTACCGAAAGATGACCATTTGGTAATGAGCAAGGACGGCAATGCGACACACCGCCGCGTTGCGGCTAAGGTTCGCAGCCCAGCAGAAGCGAGACCACTGCGTTCGCCTCCATCGCCGCGGCGATTCCGACGCGGGGGGAGACGGGCGCAGCACCATCGCCGACGGACGTCTCGCCGTCGCCGATGGCCACTATGCTGCCCATCTTCCTGACCCTCATCGCGTTGGAGCGCCCCCAGCCGGCGAGTCCGCTCGCGGTGACGAGCTTCTTGCCCGAAGACGCGAAAGCAGATACAAGCATCACCTTCGCGTCCACGGCATCGAACGCCTCGACGACAATGCCGCAGTCCGCGAAGACTTCCCGCGCGGAGGATGCGTCAAGCCGCATGTCCACGGCGCGGATGTCCGCATCCGGCTCGATGCGGAGGAGATTCTCCTTGACCGCCTCGACCTTCTTCTGTCCGATCTGGTCGCGGAAGAAGAACTGCCTATTGAGGTTGGATTCGTTCACGACGTCGAAGTCGACGATCGTGATGTGCTTCACGCCCGAGCGGACGAGATGCATCGCGCAGTTGGAGCCGAGTCCGCCGGCGCCCGCGATGCCGACGCGCACAGACTCAAGCGCGGCGCGCTCTTCGGGCGTGAGATACGTGTTTGCCGCCATCTCAGCCCCCGGCCGTCATCTTGAACACGTCGAGCGAAGCGCCGTCTTCAAGCGGCAGAGCGCTCAAGTCCGAGCCTGGCGCATAGACCTCGCCCGAGTATTCCACAATGGCCGTCGTCGAATCGACGGACCTCTCGGCGAGAAACTCCGCCACCGTGTTCGCGGCCGTTTCGACAGCCGATCCCTGGTACACAACTTTCATCTTTCCTCCGCCGGCACTGCCTGGTTCATGTTCTTCACTACTGGACTCAGCCTTCAAGGGCTCCGGTCAGCGCGGACACCGACGCAAAGCCGTGGCGTTCGCAGTATTCCACCACGCCGTCGTAGACCTCCGCTATGACGCCCGGATCAGAGAACGTCGCAGTGCCGACCGCGACCGCCGTTGCGCCGGCGAGCAGGAACTCGATTGCGTCCTTCGCCTCGTAGACTCCGCCCATGGCGAGAATCGGAAGCTTCGTCGCCCTGTGCGCATCGTAGACGAGCTTGACGGCCGCGGGATGGATTCCGCGCCCGGAGAGCCCTCCCGTGACGTTCGCGAGAACCGGCACGCGCTTCTCGATGTCGATGACCATCGCCGGAATCGTGTTTATCATCGACAGCGCGTCCGCGCCGGCGTCTTCGCACGCCTTCACGTACGGGACAATCGACGGAACATTCGGCGCGAGCTTGACGATTAGCGGAAGCTTCGTTGCCTTCCTCACCGCGCCTACGACTTCCGCAAGGACCTTCGGGTCCTGTCCGAAGGTATGCCCACCCGCCTTCACATTCGGGCAGCTCACGTTCATTTCCACGGCGTCCACGCTGTCGCCCATCTGCGCGGCGACCTCTGCGTAGCCTTCGACCGACGAGCCCCAGATGTTGGCTATGAGCGGGACGCCCTTCACCTGCTGGCGGTACCACGGCACGGTGTACTTGAGAAAATGCTCCACGCCCGTGCCCTGGAGGCCGATTGCGTTGACTAGTCCTCCGGGCACCTCCGAATGCCGCGGCATCGCGTTGCCCGGCCACGGCTCGGTGCGGATGCCCTTCGCGGTCACCGCGCCGAGCTTCGAGTAGTCGACAGCGCCAACATATTCAAACCCGTAGCCGAACGTGCCGCTCGCCGTGGCGAGGAACGTCGGCATCCTGAGTCCACCGAGATTCACCGATACATCTGTCATTTCTCTATCCTCACCCTTCTTCCCTCAATGCGGTACTTTCCGGACGCGAGGATGTTCAGCGCCTCGGGGAACGCGATGTGCTCCTGCACCTGGATGCGCGCGTGGAGCGACTCGGGCGTGTCGCCTTCCAGAACGGGCACGGCCTTCTGCACGATGATCGGACCAGAGTCCGTCCCCGCGTCGACAAAATGCACAGTAACGCCGGCGACCTTGCATCCGTAGTCAAGCGCCTGCGTCCAGCTGTGGACGCCGGGGAACGCCGGAAGGAGCGCGGGGTGGATGTTGAGCACGCGGTTGGGGAACGCAGCGAGGAGCTTCGGCTTGACGATGCGCATGAAGCCGGCGAGCACGACGGTGTCGACCCCAGCCTCCTTGAGAAGCTCGATGCAGCGATCCTCCGCCGGGCCCTCGAGTTTCGTCTTCCACGGCGCGCAGTCGAGGTACTGGCACGGAATGCCGTGTCTCTTCGCGCGGTCAAGTATCTTCGCGTCCGGTACGTCCGCAAGGACAAGCTTTATGTCCGCGTCGAGGGTTCCGGCCTCGATTGCGTCGACGATGGACTGCATGTTCGAGCCCGCGCCGGACCCGAGAACTCCAAGATGTAATCTGCTCATATGCGTATTATAGCAAAAAGCGGACGCGCAGTGCCGCGCGTCCGCCTCTTTGCCGCCTGCCGGCTGCTCTGTCATTCGCCGAACACGCAGTCGAGCGCGTCGGACATCATGTCCACCGCCTCCTCGAGCGTGTCCTCCTTGAGGACGAGCGGAGGAAGGAAGCGGACGACGTTCTTGCCGGCCGTGAGCGCAAGCACGCCCTGCGCCTGCATCGCCTCGACGACCTCGCGGGGATCCGCATCGACGACGAGTCCGAGCATGAGGCCCTTTCCGCGCACCTCGAGCACCTTCTCGTACTTGTCGACGAAGCCCTGGAGCGCCTCGCGGAAGAGCGCGCCCATCTCGGACGCCCTTGCGAGGAGCTTCTCGCTCTCGATCACGTCGATGACAGCGAGAGCCGCAGCGGCCGCGACGGGGTTGCCGCCGAAGGTGGAGGCGTGGCTCGGCGCCGAAAGGACGTCCGCGAGCTTCGCGTTCGAGACGAGTGCGCCCATCGGGAGACCTCCGGCGATCGCCTTGGCGCAAGTGAAGAGGTCGGGCTTGACGTCGTAGCCCTGCCATGCGAACCAAGTGCCGGTGCGGCCCATGCCGGCCTGCACCTCGTCGCAGATCATGAGGAGGTTCTTCTCGTCGCAGAGCGCGCGCACGCCCTTCATGAACTCGTCGGTCGCAGGGGTAACTCCGCCCTCGCCCTGCACGGCCTCGAGCATGACGGCGACGGTCCTGTCTGTGATGGCCGCCTTGACGGACTCCAGATCGTTGAAGTCGGCATACGCGAAGCCGACGGGAAGCGGATCAAAGCCCTCCTGGCACCACGCCTGAGCAGTCGCCGCGACGGTCGCGAGCGTGCGGCCGTGGAAGCCCTGCCTGAAGGTGACCACCTCGTAGCGCCCACCGTTTGAGGCGCCCCACTTGCGCGCGAGCTTGATCGCGGCCTCGTTGGCCTCAGCGCCGGAGTTGCAGAAGAACACCTTGCCGTCGAGCCCGGATATCTCGACGAGCTTCTCCGCGAGGCGCGTCGCGGGCTCGTTGACGAAGAGGTTCGAGCAGTGCGTCATCGCCGCCGCCTGGTCCTGGATCGCCTTGACGACCTTGGGATGGGAATAGCCGACGGACTGCACGCCGATTCCGCTCGTGAAGTCGTACAGGGGACGGTTGTCGATGTCCCTTACGGTCACGCCCCTGCCGTTGGCGAGGACGATCGAGGGCCTGTAGGTCGGCATGACCTTTGCCTTGTATATGTCGAGGATTTCCTGCGTTTTGCTGCTCATTCCGTTATCTCCGTTCCCACGCCTTCACGCGTGAATATTTCCAAAAGAAGCGAGTGCGCCATCCGGCCGTCGACCAGATGCACCTTCTTGACTCCGGCGCGTATCGCGTCCGCGCAACTCTCGATCTTCGGGAGCATGCCGCCCGATATGACGCCGTCGGCCTTGAGAGTCTCGACGTCGCCGAGGTGGAGCGTCGAGAAAAGCGTGCTCGGGTCCTGGGGATCCTTGAGGAGCCCGGGGACGTCCGACACAAGCGCGAACTTGCGGACCTTCAGCGCCTTGGCGAGAGCCGCCGCCGCGAAGTCCGCGTTGATGTTGTAGAGATGGTCGTCTTCCACGCCGGTCCCAAGAGGCGTGACGACGGGGATGATCCCCGCGTCGAGCATCTCGACCACCGCCCTCGCGTCGGCCTTCACGACCTCGCCGACGTACCCGCGGTCCGGATCCGTTATCCGGCGCGCCGCGAAAAGCCAGTTGCCGTGGAGCGGACGCGCATTCGCGCCGCGCGCCTGGAGCCTGCGAACGAGGTCCGGATTGACGACGTTGTTGAGGGTGCGGCGCACAATCTCCATCGTCTGCTCGTCCGTCACCCTGAGGCCTTCCACGAACTTCGGCTCGTGGCCGGACTCCTTGATCGCCTTCGAAATCGCCTTGCCGCCGCCGTGAACGATCACTACCTTCATGCCGACGGCGCGCATGAACGCCACATCGTCCATGAGCGACTCGAGATTGGACTCCACCTCCATCACGGACCCGCCGAGCTTCACCAGCACGACGGAGCCGCGGAAGTCCTGTATATAGGGCAAAGCCTCGGTAAGGACCGACGCCTTGGCCACCGCTGTGTCCATTGTATCCATTGAAGGACATAGTATATCATAAATCGCGGCGGGGTTGGGAAAAAACGTGAAAAATGCAACCCGACCCTCGTCAAAATTCGATTCGAAAGGTGGTTGTGGGAAGTGGATTCGAACCACTGAAGGCGTTAGCCAGCAGATTTACAGTCTGCCCTCGTTGACCGCTTGAGTATCCCACAATGTGGTGCTCGGGGCGGGACTCGAACCCGCAAGGAGTTACCCACATGCACCTCAAGCATGCGTGTCTGCCAATTTCACCACCCGAGCAGTAGTTGAAAACGAGGGATAGTATAGCATTTCTGTGCGCCGCGCGCAAGGGGGCTATTTAACTTTTTTGAAAATTTGATTATGCTACAGCGAAAAGGCGTCGATTTTGCCTGACGAACGCACGATGCGGACGTCGTTGCAGCCAAACTCTACGCGCTCCACGGTGCCGGACGGATCGATCACGGCGACGAACGGACGCTCCCACGCCTCTCCGCGCTGGCGCACCACGAGACACGGAGTGCGCGAATCGCGCGTGATGCCGTAGTTCGGCGACTTTACCCGCGAGAGCCCCTCGGTCGCAGGGGCGAGGGCCTGTATGAATGTGCGTCCTTCCGCGTCATTCATAAAAAGACGCGTCCTCACGAGTCCTTCCGGACGCTTCCAGTCGAACGTCGCGACGAGGTCGCCGCGACCCTTGCGCGCCTTCTTCTCCTTGATGTAGCTAAGACAGTAGAGTCCGCTCTCGACAAAGGCTACCTCCTCCGTCGGCTCGACATCCCCGTTCAGTGTCAGGGCGTCGCCGAAGTTGTGGTAGTAGTAGTCGTGCCACTCGGAATGAGGTTGGGTGGTTAGGTGGTTAGGTGGTTCGGTGGTTGGGTGGTTAGGTGGTTGGGTGGTTGAGGGTAAGCGCGAGCGGAAGATGTCGACAAAGTACGCGCCCTCCGCGTCCTTGACATGGCGAACGGTGCGCTGCTGTTCCGCGTCCGTCGCCGGGTCGCGGAACTTCACCGTCGCCCAGTTGTCGCCATGTGCGACGAGCTCAAACGGATGGTAGCTCTTCATCACTTGGCAAGTCGAGCGCGAGTTGACCATCACGGTGTTGTGCGCGGGATACTGCGAATAGTACTCCTTGTAGTCATCGCCGGAATAGAGCTGCCAGCCTACGCCCGCGTCTGGCGCGAGACGGTAGCCGCGCGCGTAGAGCTCCATCGAGATTCCGTTCGCGTGCTGGTGGTTTCCGAGCGAGGCGTTGAGCGCGAACGCGACGTCGTTGGTCGGGTCCATGCCGCTCCGCGCCACGAGCCAGCTCGCGTTCGGCGCGTAGAAGAACGGAGACGTCTTCGGCTTCGCGTAGTCGAGGACCTCCTTCGGGATTCCGCTCGGATGCGTGTCGCCGAAGCCGATAAGCATCCCGTCGGGGAACAGGTATTCGCCCGCGGCGGGAAACGCCTTCTTCAAGACCGGAATCTCCTCGAGGAGGTCGATGCCGAGGTCCTTCTTCGCGCGCGTCGCGAACTTCGCGAAGTCCTTGAGCGTGACGCCGACGGAATAGCCGGGGCATTCCCACCAGATTCCCGTCTCCGGATCAAACCCCGCCTCTGCGAGCTTCTTCACGGAGTAGTTCCTGACGCTCGACTTGTTCATCACGACGTCGACGTAATGCGCCTTGTCCTCTCCGCCAAGGGCGAGCCCGATTTCCAGGATGAAGTTCAGCTGCATCATGTCCCAGTTGTTGTCGGCGACTCCGTTCGCAATCTGGACGTCCGCCCACTTCCTGAGCGCGGCCTTGTGGTCCTCGGGATGTTCGGGGAAGCGCGAGTACAGCTGGCAGACCTCGTATATGATGTCGTCGTGGATCGTCTCCATCGACTGCATCCCGAAGAGAGTCTGCATGTGGCCATGATTGAGGTCGGTCGGCACGTTACGGTGGAGAATCCCTTTGAGGTACACGTCGAGCACGCTCCACGCCTGCTCGTCAGGAGCCGCAAGAGCGCGCTTCACGATGGAGCGGTTGAGGTTGGCGATTATGCCGCCCGTCTTGCCGTACGGAACCCACGTCTTCGCGCCGCCCTCGCGCGGCTCGAGGAAAAGTCCGCGCGGATCCTCCTCCCGCCGCGGAAGATCCTCTAGCTTCGGTGCCTTGTATGCAGTGACGTGCGAGCGGTTTCCGCAGAAGACGACAGTCGGTTCTGCCGCGCGTTCGCCGCCGACTCCTACGACCGCCTGGTCGCGGACGTAGACGTCCGTCGCGTGCGTGTTCCAGTGCATGAGCAGGCGGTCCGACAGGGCCGTCGCGTCGCCCTCGCCGAACGCGGCGACGGCCGAGATGAGAAGAGGGATAATCATGACGCGATTATAGCAAATCCCAGCCCGTCGCGGAATCCCCTTAATAGGGGGTGTCGGTCGAATTAGGGGCGGCGCTTCATGAGCGTGCCCCAGCCTGTCCACTCGTAATACCAGTTCGGGGACTTTCCCCATGTCTCGAATCCGCCGTTCTTCGCGTTCTCCGCGTCGCGCGCGCGCCCAAGCCAGGCGAGCTGCTCCCTTGAGACGCCCTTCACGCGGCTGTAGTGCGCGTAGGCGCATTCGCGCGGCGCGCCAGGGCCGCCGAAGTTCGGACCCGGCCACGGATTGGGATTAAGCGACTGCCAGCGTCCCGAGCGGTGCCGCGCACGGTAGAAGAGCCCGTTCTCGAAAGTCGCCTCTCCCTCGTCGCCGGTGTAGCCGCTCTGTTGCCATTCGCCGAAGTTGAAGCGCGCCGACCAGGCGAGCCCAGCGAGGATGCGGTTGTCCAAAGCTCCGTACAAATCATCGCCCTGCATCCTGAACATCTCAGCTATGTCGACGTAAAGGAAGACACCGCATGCCGCATGGCCCTGGTCGCGGCTCGCCTCCTGGCTCTGTCCGTTCGCATAGATGTAGTACTTGAGCACCTCGTCGTAGCCGTAGTCCGGAATTGTCTCCTCGTGTCCGCGCAGACGATAGTCGTTCTGGAATTCCGTCGCGCTCCACGGATTGGCGTCCACGATGGCAGGACCCGAGGCAAACGGCTCCTGGTCCGCGCGGTGGGGGAGTCCGTTCAGATACCGCCAGATGCGGTCGTACTTCTTCTCGTCGTTTAGGAAGATCGCTATCGCAAGCGCGCCGCGATAGGCGAAGAGCCCCTGGTTGCCGAACCGCGCCTTGTCGCCGTTCTTGATCATTGGATAGAACACGTCGCGCAGCATCTTCGCGAAACGGATCTTGTCCTCCTTCTCCCAATTGGCGTCGTAGCGCAGAAGCTCCGCCGCGGAAACGAGAAGGTATATCTTGCCGAAATCCAGAGGGCCTGTCCCCACATCCTTCAACTCCTCGTAGTGCGAACTTGCGTTGAGGAATTCGACGGCCTTCTTCGCATAGCGCACATCGTCAGTGAGCACGTACATGAGCGCGAGGTCATGCGCGCGGCGTCCGGCCTGTCCGATCGTGCCGTTGCAGCGCACCGATTCGAGAACTGTCGGATATTCCGGCACGCGCTGGTTCGGATCGGCGCTCCAGCAGCTCTCCAAGGCCTTGAAGCATCCGTACCACGGCTCGCATTTCTCCGCAATCATCTTCCTCGCACGCGCGATGTCCTCCGCGCTCTCGGCAATCCCGGGATGCACGAAATCCCGCGCCCCCGCTGCAAGCGCGAGCGCAATCGCCATCAGGCAAACAGCATGTCTAAATAATCTATCCATTCTCCAACTCCAACTTCTGACTTACTAATTACTAACGACTAACGACTAACGACTAATGACTAACGACTAACGACTTCAGTTCCAGTACACTACATACCGTTCGCCGTGTATCGTCCAGAGCGGCGACACGACGACGCCCGACGGAGTCTTGAAGTTCGGCTCGCCCCAGTACGGTTCGGCGGGATGCGACGCATCGTCCCACACGCGCTTGTGCGGCGGCGGCTTCGCGAGACGCGTCCAACCCTCCGTCGGCTCGAGCGCGACGTGCTCAAGGTTCGCAGGAACTTTGTAGTCGTGCTCGTAGTAGTCGAGCGCGCGAATGTCGTACGGCGCAACGCCTTCACAGCCGAGACGTCCGGCAAGAAGTATCGGACCGTAGAAGACCGCCTTCCGCTCTGGGCGATCGGGCGTCGACTCCGCGCGCAGCCGGCACGGCAGTTCCACGTCGATAATATCCCCTGCGGAAACATCGTGCATCTCGTAGCGCGAAGCGCCCTCGCCTGTCGCCCAGAACGGACGCCTCACGGCGACACGTCCTTTTCCCCTCGTCACCACGAGCCGCGCGCATTCATGCGTCGGGAAGTCTGTTTCTAGGCGCATTGCGATTTCGTCGTCTTCGAATGTGCTTGCAATGAACTGGTTGACATAGATGGTGCCGGCGCGTTTCGAATAGATGAGGCGGCCCGGCTTCGTGTGGCTTTCCATCGCGCTCGCCTGGCAACACCAGAACGAGTCGTTAGCGCGGTTCTGAAGTTTGTAAGAGCCCGTCATCATCGGGAGAAAATAGGTCACCCTTCCGTCGCTCGGTTCTATCTGTCCGAGGATGTTGTTCCAAAGCGCCCGCTCCTGGTAGTCGGCAATCGCCGCGCGCGGCTCGGCCTCGAAGAGCTGACGCGAGAGCTTCAGGAGATTGTAGGTGCAGCACGTCTCGCCGGTGAAGCCGGTCAGGTTTGCGCCCTGCTTGTCGGGTCCGCGGAACGCCTCCTTCGTCGAGACGCATCCGGACGCGTAGAGGTAGTGCCCCGTAACCGTCTCCCAGAAGAACTCCGCAAGGTTGCGCGCCTCCGTCTCGCCCGTCAGCTCGTAGCGCCGCATCTCGCCGATCACCTTCGGGATAAGCGTGTTGGCGTGCTTGCCGTTGAGCTCGTCGCGGCGGTTCTTCAGCGGATCAAGCACCTCGGGATGGTAGAACACCTCCGCCGCCTTTTCAATGCGGTCTGCCTGCGCGGCAGATCCGCCGCGCTCGCGCACAAGACGCGAGAGATTCAGCAGCGACTCGGCGATGCCGCCGAACTCGCGCCTGCGCATGGTGGCTGCCTGTTCAGGGGAGAGCGAGAGGACCTTGTCCGCCGTCCAGTCGCCGAAGCGCCGCGCGACTTGAAACGCCTCGTCGTTTCCGCATATCTCCGCCTGATCGAGAAGCCCCTGGAGAATCTTGTGCTGAACGTACCACGGTGCCCAGACGCGCACGCCGGCGATAATCTTGTCGATGTCGGACGCTGGGAATGCCCCAACCCATCCTGTGCCTATCGCGTCCTGGCAGCGCTTCAGCTCCGCGACGGCGATCGCTGCGCGCGATTTTACCGACGCGTCGCCGGTCGCCTCGTAGAGCGCGGCCATGCCTGAGAGCCAATGCCCGAGGGTGTGCCCGCGAAGCTCCATGTCCGGCTTCTCCCATCCGCCGAGCCGCTGGACGAAATTAGTGTTGGAGACGTCGTCAAGTCCGGCCGTCACGCGGAACATCCACGTGAGGTTCATTGGGTCGAGCGACTCCATGACCGCCCTCTCGCGCTTCATGTTGTCGAGAAACGGCCCAGGCAGGAGCCGAACTACAGGCGCCGCGCCCGCGGCAAGCGAGAAGGAAGCTGCAATCAGGATTATTATAGACTGTTTCATTTGACACAACCATTTTATCATTAACGCACTTGTCGAACAATCCCACAAAGAGGGGATTACTGCAACGAAATCACCGTCGGCGCAGGTATGACTACGCCGTCCCAAGGTCTTGTCTGGGATTCACATCGCACCGACTCCATCAAAGTCGTAACCGTCTTGAACTGCTCATCAAGCCAAGCTCGATGTCCGGCTATGAAATTCTTCAGAATGGCAGTATCCTGCGCGAAGGTTCTCGCCTGTGGCCAACGCGCGTCGTTTGCAGCGGCCGATTCCCGCAGATACTCGGCATAGCTGTCGACGAGTCCGCCTTCTGCCGCGAGCGCGGCGTATGCGCCGCGCACCTGGTTGTACCTTGCGCGGACGCGTCGTGCAAAGCGGTAGTCTGAAAGCCATTCGCAGTACATCGAGCCCTGCGCGGCGTGCCAGCGCTCCGGAGAGGGCTTCTGCATGTTGGCCGTCCCTGCCGCGTGGTCGAAGTCCCAGACCGGACCCCAGAACATCTTCTTGCCGATGTCCTTGTATGCATAGCGGCTCTTGGCTCCGGCGTCCTGGTTGCCGAATAGCTCCTGCACGAGGAAATATCCGACCATCGAGTCGACATCGCAATATGCAGAATAATGACGCCCTTCCGGCGACTTGCGCGTTGACGATGTGCAGGCGTCGAAATAATTCTGCAGATAGCGCTTTGCGGCGTTGAACATGTCGCCGTTCGTGTTCAGGAACTCGGGCGAATTCACCATCGTCAACATTCTGAGGTTGCCGGAAGTGATTGTAAAGCGCGACACCTCGTCCATCTCATTGGAGAACTCGAAGATCCAGCCTCCGTTGACGTCGGTCTGCTCGGGGTCGATCCATGAAAGGTCCTCTGCCGTGTGGCCATTGTCCTCAGAATGGCCCTCCCAGTCGAAAACCGGTACGCGGTCGGCGGCGATTCTGACGTGCTCGCAGAACTGATAGAGTCCGTCGAAGCGTCCGTTCACGACTACGTCGACCCATGTCGACTCCATTGCGAGCACGCCGATGGACGCCGCGAAGTCGAACGCAAGCTTGTTGCGCATGTTAGACATGTCGGGCATGTTCGCGAGCAGCACCCAGTGCTTCGACTTCGACGAGCCGAGTCCGAACGGCGATGTCTTCTTGTCGAGCTTGAGCTTGTATGGCTTCTTCGCGTATCCTGCCGACGTATTGCCTCTGACATTGACCGTCATCTTGCCGTTGTACTGCTCCTTGAACTCGGCGTTACCCTGGATCCTGATACTGCCGTCGTGCTTCTCCTTCTGCGCCGAAGGGAACTCCCCGTCGTCCGTCGTGATGTAGCAGACCGGCAGTTTCGAAAAATAGAACTCGCGCGTCAAAAGCGCCGCGCCCGCGTCCGACACGGAGAAACGCAGCCAGTGCCCGTAGTCCTCCGTCGTCGGAGTGTATTCAGCGACGTTTGCGACAGGTTCGGCGGCATAAGTCTTGTCCCAAGCCGCCCGCTGCCAGGCAAAGGAAAATCCCTCCCCGGCAAAGAGCGACGGAAGCTGCGGCGCGAGCGCAGAGCCGGCTTTCGGACGCGACACGTCGAGCGAGAATCCTTCGCCGCTTTCTTCGGACAGAGACGCAATCACCTCGCCCTCGCCCGGTCCGACGAAAACCATATCAGGCGCAAGCGCGGCGGATGACGCGCGGAACCAGCCCTGTCCACCAGCCGTCCTAAGCCGCACATAATTCCCGTTCGACAGAACGAGGTAGCTCACGAGCTTTTCGCCGTCCACGGTGCGAACGGCGAACTTGGCCTGAGTCCAGTCGTTTGTGGACGGCACGACGCCCTCCGCGAAGACCTCGCGCCACGCGCCGCCGCCCCATGCGAGGAAGCCAGCGTTGCCCGAGGCAAGCGTCGCTGGGTTGAGCGCGGCTATTCCGTCTGGGTCGCTCGGCACTCCATCAGCCAACGCGTCGGCCCTGAACCGGAACTCGACTTCGTAGACATCGCCGGGTGGCGAAGCGAGCGAGGCGTCCGCGGCAAAAACCGAAGACGCGCTCAGAGCCAACGCCAGAGCCACGAGGCGTCGCATATGCCAGCCTCCTCCTATCGGAGTACGATGACGAAGGCATTCTTGCTGTATACGCACTTCAGCGCCACAGCGCCGCCTCCAGCGGCTTTCTTGACAAGCTTCCACTTGCCTTTCGTGTCGCTGGCATTGACCTCGTTCAGCAGATCCGTCATCGTAGCGCTCGTGCCGGTTATCGAAGTTGCTGTCAGAAGCGTAAACTCGGTTGTTTTGTCGGTCTCGGTTGTAAGCGCAGGCGCCACGACGTCGTTCACGGAAAGATTGACGTTGCCAAACACGCCTTCGCCAGTGAACTTCACGCCAGGGGCGATGGTGAGATAGGCGGGAAGATCTGCAACAGTCATCCCTGCATCCATCGCGAAGACACCCTCGTTGACGTTGATCGTCGAGCCCTCCGGCGCAGAGAAGTCAGGCCCCATCGTCAGCTTGCCCGCGCCGGTCTTGACAATATGCACTGCATCCCCCGTGAACACGCCATTCAGATAGCTATCGCCTGCCGTGCCAAGAATGTTAAGAGTCCATTCAGATCGCTCGACGTAGACCTGCGCATTTGGATGTAGGTGCTCATACGCGCCAACGGTTACATGCGCTGCACCCGGATTCCACTGCGTTTCGCCCTTCATAATGTTGGTCGGCTCAGCCGGATTGCCCGAGATAACCATCTTAGCCTTGGGCATTTCGAAATTGACATTGTTGGCCATCATAAAACCCGACGCATAGGCCGTCCCGCCTTCGACTCTCTCGGAAAGCTCATTTGCCCAATCGAGCGTCCCCTCGAAATCGGCAAGCGCCTCCGTACCCTGCAGCCAGACGCCGCCGTTTGCCTCCTCGGAGCAAATCTTAAGTGTTCCCGTACCGAGAATGGTCGAGGCAAGCGTGAAGCGCGAGTTGTACTTTGCATTCTTGATCGCCAAGGTTCCACCTTCAATGATGTTGGTCTTGGTTCCGTCAGAGAAGAAGTTCCACGTGCCGTCGCGGTTGGAGCCGGAAAGCTCAAGCGTTCCCTCGCCCTTCTTGACAAACCCCTTCGCATCCGGATTGTTGTTATACATCGCGCTGTTTGACCACGTAATGTCGTGGCCATCGGTATCGACCGAGATGAAACCAGTTGAATTCTTGACATAAGAGGAAACGTCCTTTGTGACGGGATTGTTACCGTCGAGCGGATTTACGCCGTACTGGAGCGTGCCGCCGTCGAAGACAAGGTTGGAATCCTTGTGGCAGATTCCGTCGGGATGAGTCACGCGAATCGTGCCGTTCGAAATGATCGTGCCGTTCCTGTGACGCGTGGGTCCAAGTTCAAGCGTGCCGGTGCCGACCTTGACGATCTTTGCCTTGGCGTTCGCGTCGTCGCCCATGCCGAGGGTAATGCGGTCGTCAAGGCTGTTGAGGTTGCCTATTACAAGCGTGTTGTCCATGTTAATGCTCCTGAACTTCGCACCCTCTGCATAATCTTTGGTATATATTGAGCCGAAATGGATTATTCCGTTGGAAAACAGCATCGTGCCGTTGTCATTTACACTACCATATAGCATCAACTTGCCGTTGGCAAAACCCGACTGCGCCTCGCCGAACTTCATGCGGTTGCTGCTGTTCGAGTCGACATGTATCGTACCGGAGAATCCTGAGTTGTCGCCGTAGAGCCGAACGCCAAAATATCCAGCCATCGTAAAGAACACATGGCCGTCGCCATAAAGCCTGCCCTTGACATCAAAATTGGCGCCGTTGCCCTGAATCCACGGCATGGCATTGCGGTTGTCCCAGTCAGTTCCATCGGGAGAGACGATTTCGATGTCGTTGTTGAACTCGACGGCCGTTCCGTTTATGTTGCGGAGGCGGCCGCGGTTCTTGAGGATGAGCTTGCCCGTGCCCTCGACGCCGCCGATGGTGAGCCATTTGTCGCGGTTGTGGGTGAGATCCGCGTTGAGAATGAGCTTGCCGACGATGTTCTCCTCTCCGACGTCAAGCGTGACTGCATCGTTGAATGTCGCCGTGTCGTCGGCAGTCTGCGGATAGGAATCGGTTGCCGCGCCATTGACAGTCCAGTTGGCAGAATCTCTCCATCGATCATACTGCGCGCCGCCTGTCCAGACGAAGTCTGTAGCCCTCGCAGCCGTAGCCGCGATAATGGCCGTTGTAGTGCAGATTGCCAGCTTGATTTTCATTGTTGCCTTCCTTTCCCGATGATGGCGCTATTTTACCATCAAATGGGCGGGAAAGCCAATTCCCCGAAAAAGGGGATATTCGCGCGGCCACGGGCCGCTGCATCATGTTGCTACTATTTCTCAACTTGATGAGTATGGCCCGTGGCCATACTCACCTTCGCTCCCAGACGGGCGCGGCTGCGCCATGGGCGCCTTTTCTGTGTATGTAGACGCCAAGGCCGTCGCCGCAGGCCGCGGCCATCTCTGCCATTGCGTCGTTCATGCCGTGCCAGGCGTCGTAGCGCGATATCTCGGGGCTGCATTCGCGCGAGACGACGGCAAGCCTGCCCTCGGCAAAGGCCAGAGTATCCTCGACATGCGGCCTGTAGACCATCTTGAGCGGGTCTGGCGACGCCTTGATGCAGGGAAGCCCCTCTGCCTGAAGCGCATTGAAAAGCGCAATCTCGCCCGGCGAGATGAACGTGCTCGCGACCACCCAGCCATCTTTCGCCGCTTTCACAAGCCGCGCTATAATCGCCGAGTGGTCGCTCGCCCTAACTGTGCGCGACACGCTAACTGCGACAATGCGGCGTTCTTGCGCGAGCAGATCGACGTTGCCAGCCGCACTCCACCATTCATGATCGGGGAAACGCGGCGAAACAAGCGGCTCGACAACCTTGAGCGGTGCATCGGGACCATGCATAAGCGACCACTTAAGCGGATTGTAGCCGATATAGGCGTCGACTTTCTCGTTGATGAATCGCGACACGCAGATATGGTCGTGGTAATTTGGCTCCCACTCGACTTCGACGCCGATTTCAGCGGCGTGTTTTCGCGACCACCGCTTGACGTTGTTTACAAACTGGCCTACATGTCGCAGCGGCTCTTCGCCTGAGCCTGGCTCAAGAACGAGCCTCAGGTGAATGTGGTCTGGCATTACAACAAATGACGCCGCCCAAACGCGCCTGCCAGGCCTTCTGTTTTCAAACAGAATGGCCTCCAATGCGGCTTTGCCCGCTGGCGACAGAACGACCTTATCGCCCTCGACTCTGCCAAAAAGCGGGAGCCGCCCCTTAACGGCAAAGGTCACGAAAATCGAAGCGCCGCGGCTGTAGTCGTAGCCGTGAAACCGCCGGTAGTGCTTGATTTGCGCGGTCACGGGCCGTATTCGCGCGGTCTCGGGCCGCTGCGTCATGTTGTCACTATTCAATAACCCTCCTTCCACAACTTGATGAGTATGGCCCGTGGCCATACTCGCCATAGCTACGCGCGCAGAAGCCCCAGCTCGTAGGCGCGGCTTACGGCGCCTGCCGAGTTGGTGGCGTCGAGCTTGGTCATGAGGTTCTTCGTGTGAGTTCTCACGGTCTCGAAGCCGATGCCGAGTATGATCGCGATCTCCTCGCGCGTCTTGCCCATCGCCATGTAACGGAGAATCTCGGCCTCCCGTGCCGAAAGAATCGTCTTCGGCTGCACATACCCCTCCTCGACAAACGCCGCGGGATCGGTGGCTACGCGGCGTATCGCCGCAGAGAGGACACCCCTCTTCGAACTCTTCGGCATGTAGCCGGCGGCCCCGTTGGCCTTCGCCTCGTCCACCTCCGACTTGAGCGGCATGCCGGCGAGCAGGATGACCCGGGCCGAAGGGTAAGACTTCCTCATGCGCACGAGAAGCTCGAGACCTGTCATGCCGCCCGGCATGTGGACATCGGTGACTACTACATCGGGGGCGCCCTTCTTCCCGCAGAGCGCAATCGCCTCCTCCGCCGAGGCGACGGCGCCGTGTATCGTGAAATCCTTTTCGCTCGAGAGAAGCACCTCAAGTCCGTCGCGCACGATCGGATGGTCGTCTACTATCAGAATGCTTGTCATATGCGGTTGAAAGATTGGAGGGTTGAAAAGCTCGAAGTTTAAAGTTTGGAGTTTGATGTTGGATGTTGGGAGCGCACGTTTTGCGAGCTATACGGGAGTCTTATGACGATGATAGTTCCTGCGCCAATCTCGCTCGTGATCTTCAAGGTGCCGCCGTGGCGCTCCGCGCGCTCGCGCATGCTGCGCAGCCCGAGATGCCCCGCGCCTTCCACCGACTCGGGGTCGAACCCGCACCCGTTGTCGCGCACCGATATGACAAGCCCCTCGCGCCTGAACGAGAACACGACCTTGACGTTCGTCGCCCCGCCGTGCCTGAGCGCATTGCCGACAGCCTCCTGGAGGCACATCAGTATCTCGCCCGTGAGAGCGCGCGGAACATGCCGCTCCTCGCCCCTGAACTCGAAGTGCACCACGCCCTGCCAGTGCGCAAGCCGACCGGCAGCATACTTCACTAGCCCCGAAAGATTCTGCGGCCCCTCGCTCTCCTCCGTCATCGACCAGAGAGCGGCCCGCAGCCCGGTCTGCGTGTGGTAGAGGGAGTCGCATACCTTCTCGAGCTGGACTCTCGCGTCCTCCGCATCGTCCGGCAGAAGGTTCATCGCCGCCTCCAGCCGGAACATCGAGCCCGCTAGAAGCTGCTGGAAGCCGTCGTGCAGGTCGCGCGAAAGCCTCAGCCGCTCGCGCTGGACGGCGTCCGCCTTCGCCTTCTCGCGCGACTTCACCCAGAAGACGAGCGCGGCGGCAAAGAGAAGAATCCCGCCGATAAGCACCCAGAGCCTCGCAGGCGTCCAGAACGGCGCGGACGACACGACCACGAGATCGGCGTCGCTCGCCGCAAGTATCGAAGGCGTCTCAATGCCGGTCCACACGCCGCTTTCCGGATTCTGCACGCTCCCGTAGACATAGACTCCCGTGGCGCGCACGCTTGCGCCTATCCTTAGGTCTTCCGGCGTCTGCCGCGCGAATGCATAGGGAACTACGACCTGGATGATCCCGGCCTCGCTGCCAACTGAAAGCTGCATGAAAGTCTGCCGTCTGTTCACGTCGCGCACAACGCCCTGCGACGTCACGATGCGCCCGTAGCGGTTGACGATGTTCGTATTCGCAATCGGATCGAGAAGAAGCTCTCCGACGGAGACCCTCTCCGGCTTCGGCAGCCGAGAAGGATCGCGCCCCAGCATCCGCACGACGTCCGCCTTGAAGCGCGGCGTCTTGATGCCCTTGATGAAGAATCCCCCGGCAGAGACGACATCGCCTATCGACACCCGCGGCTCGTTGACTTCCCGCTGCACGCGCCACACCTCCCCGGATGCTGTCTCGAGAAAGAAATAGGCGTCCGGCGCACGATGGAAAGTGACGACGCCCTCGATGTCCGCCCCGAGAGCGGCCATAGCGGCGAAAGCGAAAAACGGCGCGCAGATTTTTCTGATCGACAGCTTCATACTGTCGAATATTCTACACAAATCTGCACGCAACTGTCAAACCGCACAGCAGCGAAGGCGAGGCCCCTTCGCGCACCGTCAGTCTTCGAGCCTCAAGAACAGGCAGGCGAGTATGAGCACTGCGAATATGCCGAGCGACAGCGACAGGCTCGTCGCATGGGCGATGTGGCCGATCATCGGCGGACCCATGAAGTATCCGAGGAATCCCATCGACCCGACGAAAGTTAGCGCAGAGGCGGCAGGCATGGACTTCGTCCTGTTCGCCTTGGAGTAGAGAATCGGGACGAGCGCGGAGATTCCATATCCCGCGATGGCATACCCTGCCGTCGCGAGGACATGGAGAGGGAGACCCGTGAGCGCAGTGTACGGCGAAGAAAGCGCGATGCCGAGTCCGACCGCCACGAAAACGCAGTACAGCCTCAGCACCCTGACGGCGCCGAACCTGTTTATCAGACGGTCCGTCACGACGCGCCCGATCGTCATCGCCGCGGAGACGGCGCAGAAGCCCCACTTGACCCTGCTGTCGGGAGCGGCCAGTGATTCGCGGTAGAAGACGTTGACCCAGTCGTTGATGGAGCCCTCGCACCCCATGATCACAAGTGCGGCGAGACCAAGCAGGAAGAGCGCCATGTCCGGACGCCGCAAGCCCTCTCCTCTCGCCTTCTTCGCGACGTCGTTGTCCGTCGGCAGCGAGGGAAGGAACGCGAGGTGCGCGACGGACGCCACTGCGAGCACGCCGACGAGTCGCCATCCGGGCGGCAGCCCAACGCTTGACGCGGCGAGCGCGAGAAGCCCCGCAACGAGGCACATGACGCTGAACATCGCATGGAAGGAGTTCATGATCGTCCGGCCTGCCTTGCGCTCGACGATTCCGCCCTGCGTGTTCACGGATATGTTGAAGAGGTTGCCCGTCCCGCCAAGGGATGCAATCGCTATGCACCACAGCCAAAACGGCGCGCGGAGGAGAAAGCACACGGCGATTCCGAGCGCCGAGACGAGATAGACGCTCGTCGCGAGCACGAGGCTTTTGCGGCTGCCGAGCCGCGTCACCAGCGCGCTCGCGAAGGTGAAGCTCACGAGGTTCCCCAGCGGACCCGAGAACAGCAGCCACCCCTGCTGCGCATCGTTAAGCCCGAGCAGGAGCTTCATGTCGTCGATGGACGAAGCCCACGTCGCGCACACAAGACCCAGGACCGCGAAGTACGCAGCCACCGCCACACGCTCTCTAGACCATTTCTCCATGCGGGATATTATACCAAATCCGCAGCGTCGGGAGACCGCTTAGCCCGACGTCCGACAAGGCGCTTGAGCGCTTTGCGCGCCTCGAGGGAGCCGAAGTCGGACGCCTCCTGGTAGTGGTGCAGCGCGAGGCGGCGCGCTGAGCGCCCGCCGACTCCGTGCTCGTAGCACTGCGCCAGGAGCAGGTGGTTGCGGGAGTAGTACGGATCCTCCTTTATGGCCTCCTTGAGGAGACGCGCCGCCGCGCGGTAGTTGCGCCGCGCGCCGCGTCCCTCTATGAGGTGCATGCCGAGGTTCCCCTTCGCCACGCCATCGCCCCCTTCCGCGCCCTTCGTGTACCAGTACACCGCCTTCTCGACGTCCTTCGGTCCTCCGAGCCCCGAGGCCAGCATCACGCCGAGGTTGTTCTGTGCGGACGAGTCGCCCGCCTCGGCGGCCTTCTGGTACCAGTAGCGCGCCATCTCGCAGTCTTCCCCGATGTTGCGCCCGAGCCTGAAGTTGTCGCCCAGGATGTACTGCGACTTCACGTGGCCCTTCCACGCGAGGTATAGGCGGATGAGCCGCGCGCGCTCGATGGGCGTCTCCAGGTCGTTGACCAGCCGGTGCATGGACTCGAACGCCTCGCCCTGCGACTCGACATCGACGGACAGCGCGTACGCCTCCGCCCCCGGCGCCTCGCGCACGCCGGAAAGCTCGCAGCATCTCGCGAACACCTTCGCCCCCGCGGTGCGCGCGACGCGCATCGCGGCGGACAGCTCCTTCTCGATTTCGAAAGTCATCGCGGCCTCCTCAGAATCCGATGCGGTGGCGCTTCGAGACGGACTTCACCCCCGACTCCTTCTCGAGCTCTCCGATTCGCATCGCATTGTCCACTCCGCTCCCGAGGTAGTAGAGCGACTGGCGCACGGTGCGGAAGTCCCCAGGCGCGAGGTTCGCGACTGCGTCGAGCCGCGAGCGCTCCGGCTCGGTGAGGTGAGTGCCGAACGTGCGCTCGAAGAACTTGCGCTTCCCGGCGTCGTCGAGGTAGCCGAACTCTATCTTGAAGGTGAAGCGCCTGAGGACGGCCTGGTCGAGGCTGTCGAAGAAGTTCGTAGCGCCGACCATCACTCCGCCGAAGTTCTCCATCTGGTGGAGGAGCTCGTTCACCTGCGTCACCTCCCAGCTGTGGTCTGCGCGCGTGCGGCTCTGGAGGAGCCCGTCAATCTCGTCGAGGAAGAGTATCGCCTTCTCCGCCTCCGCCTCCGCGAACGCGGCGGCGATGCGCTCCTCGGTGCCGCCCACGTACTTGTCGAGGAGGTCGGACCCCATCTTCACCACGACCTTGGACTTCAGCTCCGAGCCGAGGTACTTCACGTACTCGCTCTTGCCGGTACCGGGCGGGCCCCAGAGCAGAAGGTTCATGCGCGGACGGTCCGCCTGACCCGAGGGGACGCCGCGGTCGCGCTCGCGCTGGAAGTTGCGCACGGCCTCGATTATGCGGTCAAGCCCGACGTCGCCCTTCACGTTGAGCCCGTCGAGCGAGTAGTCAGACGCGGGACGCCCCTTGCCGTCCTGGATGGAGGCGTGCATGAGCTCGCAGTGCGGGCGCATGATGCGCTCCACGAGCTCCGCCGCGCGCTCGGAGTCGGGATTGAGGCGCTTGACGTTCTCGAGCACCATGGTGATTCCGCCCGCGCTCGTCTCGTAGCGCTCGGCGAGGGACGCGGCGGAAGACTCGGGGATGACCGCGCCGAGGTCGAGCCGGCGGATGTTGTTGCGCCATATCTTCTCGCGCTGGACGTAGGAGAGCGCGCGGAAGTGGACGGAGTAGTCGAAGCGGCGCCGCACGGACTCGTCCATGTCTTCCGCCGGCGCGTTCGAAATCCAGATGGCGGGAGTCTTCATCCCGTCGAGTATCGAGTTGATGACACCCTTCTCCGAGCCCGCGCGCGAACGCTCGCCGAAGAATCCGCCCGCCGTGCGCAGAAGTTCGTCCGCCTCGTCCACGACGAGCACGTTCCCGCCGTTTGCCATGCGGGCGTTGAATATCTGAATTCCCGCCATGCGCGTCTCTGCGGAGATGTTGCGCCCCTCCGCGTCGCCCTGCAGGAGGTCGTAAGCCTTCAGCCCCGCCTCCGAGATGAGCGTGCTGGAAAAGCTCGTCTTCCCCGCGCCGGGCGCGCCGTAGAGGAGGATGTTGAGCCTGCCTCCGCCCTTGCGCGCGCGGAGCATCTCCTTCAGCACCGCACCGTCCTCCGAAGCGAGGCGCCCAAAGTAGCCCCACGGCAGCGGCTCGCCCTCCTCTGCGCGGTAGTAGCGCTCGTCGAGGGGAGAAGAGTCCATCCCCTCGAAGTACGCGCCGAACTCCTTGATGTTGAACCAGTAGTCGTCCGTCATGCAGTTGTACTGCGCGAGACGCCCCTTCTTTGACATCGCAGCCAGGACCTCGGAGTAGGAGCGGTCTATCGCCATCGCGTAGTACTGCGGACGGTCCGAGACCTCCTCGTCGATGGGAAAGTCGTCGAAGAGCGTAGCCGAGCGGACGTACATGAGCATGAACAGCTCGGACTCGACCTTCTCGAGCCCAAGGAACCTGCACAGCGCGGCGTAGCGCTTCTCGAAGCGCTCATCCTCCTCGCCGGGAACAAGCTTGCGGAGGATGCGGTCGCGCATTATCTTCAGCACCGCGCGGCAGTTCTTCCGCAGCGGCTTCTCGTTCCATATGCGCTTGAGCATGAAGCCGACCGTGTCCCGGTCGAGCTCGAGCCGCTCCTCCTTCGCCTCCTTGAGCGGCTTCAGCTCCTTCTCGCTGAAGTTGCCCTCGATTATCGCCGCGGCCTCGTCGCGCCGAAGATTGAACGCGACGATATCGAAAAAATCCTGGTCGTAGACGCGTCCGTCGTAGTTCTTGACCACGTTCCACCAGAACTTCACCGCCTGGCGGACACTCGCCGTCCTCCTGATGTTCTTGTAATGCGCCATATGTAGTCTCTCTTCCTGATGTTAAATACGAACAATATATCCTTGCACATTCTGTGCCAGAACAACACTCCACGCAAAACTCCCGCCTATGCCACAAATACACGCGGTTAGCGACTGGCAAAAGATCCCGCGGCCTCCGCTAAAATTATATTCTGCTATAAATTTTTATAATCGGCCGTGACTACGGCTGAAGAATGTGGTATACTTGTTTGTATGAAGACGACAGTAATATCCGTACTCGGCACGCAGAAGGACGCGCACGGCGGAGCCGGCAAGGCGCGCTGGGACACGTGGCGCCCCAATGTCGGGCTCGTCCAGCAGGAGAAGCTACCGATCGACGAGCTGCACCTCATCCTCAACAAGGAGTTCCTTCCCCTCGCCGAACGCGTGAAGGCCGACATAAAATCCGTCTCGCCCGAAACGAAGGTGGTGCTGGACATCATCCAGCTCAAGGATCCCTGGGACTTCGAGGAAGTCTACGGAAAGTTCTACGACTACGCCAAGAGCGCATGCTTCCACGAGGAAGGCACGGAGTACTACATCCACATCTCCACCGGCTCGCACGTGGAGCAGATATGCCTCTTCCTCCTGGTGGAATCGCACCACCTCTCCGCGAAGATCGTGCAGACGACGCCGAAGGAGGGACACGTCCGCCACTCGAAGGACTCCAAGGGGACGTGCAACATCATCGACCTGGACCTTTCCAAGTACGACAAGCTCGCGAAGCGCTTCGAAGTCGAACGCCAGGACGACCTCTCGCTCCTCAAACAGGGCATCGACACGAAAAACGCCGCGTTCAACA
>JAEEOY010000116.1 GCA_016284515.1 Kiritimatiellia bacterium
GAAGCTCGCGGACTGCGTCGGCAAGCAGGTCTATGCCGTCGCGGCCGCGGCGGGGATGTTCAAGTCGAACGGCGAGGCGAGGCGCATGGCGCAGCAGGGCGGACTCTCGCTCAACGACGCGAAGATCGACGCGAACCGCGTTTTCGCCGAGGGCGACGTGAAGGACGGCGTGGCGGTTCTCCGTTCCGGCAAGAAGAACTACTTCGTGCTTAAGGTGAGTTGAAAGGCTGAAAGGTTGAGGGGTTGAAGACAATCGAGCGATACGTATTCGGGTCATTCCTCTCGAGCTTCCTGCTCGCGTTCCTGGTGCTTTCGTTCGTGCTCACGATCGGGCTGATGGTGCAGATCGTGGGGTTCATACTCGAAGGCGTCTCCCCGTCGCTGATCGGGCAGTTCGCGCTCGTGAGCTTTCCGGAGACGATGCAGTGGACCATGCCGCTCGCGCTTCTCGTGTCGAGCGTGCTGGTGTTCTCGCGCATGAGCGCGGACAGCGAAATCGCCGCGATGCGCTCTTGCGGGGTTAACCTCCTCTCCGTGATGAAGTGGCCGATTCTGTTCTCTGTCGTCTGCGTCGTGCTGGGAGTCTTCATCAACAACGAGATCGTTCCGCGCGGACACGAGGTGAGGCGCAGCCTCAAGACGAAGGTGTCGGTGAACACGGGAATCGACCTCCTCGAGCCGGGGCATGTCATCGACGACTTCCCGAAGATGAAGCTGTACTTCGGCGCGAAGGAGGGCAACTGGCTGTACGACCTGGTGGTGCTGGACTACTCGCAGAAGGTGGACCGCATGATCACCGCCTCGAAGGCGCTCGTCGTGAGCGAGGGGAAGGACATCCGCCTCGACCTGTACCAGATGACGGTCGACCCGATCGACGAGGATCATCCGACAATGGCCCGTGCGAACCGCTTTCCCTACGTCGTGAAGGACGCGATAAAGGAAGTCAAGTACAACAAGAAGGACAAGGACCTGGACTTCGGCGAGATCACCGCGAAGATCGCGGCGCAGTCGAAGCTCGTGAAGACCATGCGCGCCGAGGGCAAGGTGAGGAGCGCAGAGCGAAAGTTCGTGAGGAAGGACCTCTCGAAGACGAAGACGGAGCTCTCGAAGCGCTTCGTATTCGCGATGGCGTCGATATGCTTCGTCCTAGTCGGCGTTCCGCTCGGCATCAAGGCGCAGCGCAAGGAGAGCTCGATAGGCATGGCGATATCGCTCGCCATCTCGCTCGGATACTACATGGTCGTCATCCTCATGCTCTCGATGCAGAAGAACTATTCCATCCATCCCGAATTCCTCATATGGCTTCCGGTCGCGGCGTGCTTCGGAATCGCCGCGTATCTGATTCCGAGGAATCTGTAGGGCAAAGTTTCAAAAGTTCAAAAGCTCAGAGGTTCGAAAATCCATGAAGATTCATCCCACAGCGATAGTCGAAGACGGCGCGCAGCTCGGCGCGGACGTCGAGGTTGGACCCTACGCGCATATCGGGCGCGACGTGAAGATCGGCGACGGAACGATTGTCCGCCAGGGCGCGATCGTCGACGGACACACCACGATCGGCTCGATGTGCCAGATATTCCCGTACGCCTGCGTCGGAATGAAGACGCAGGACCTCAAGTACAAGGAGGGCTCCACGAGCTACGTCGAGATCGGCGATCGCACGGTGATCCGCGAGTTCGCTACGGTGCATCTCGGGACGGCCGACGGAGAGAAGACCATAATCGGGTCCGACTGCCTCTTCATGTGCTACTGCCATGCGGCGCACGGCGTGATACTCGGCAACCACGTGATCTGCTCCAACTCCGTGCAGCTCGCCGGCGACGTGCATCTCCAGGACTGGGCGATCGTCGGCGGATGCTCCGCCTCGCACCAGTTCTGCACGGTCGGCGCGCACGCGATGGTCGGCGGAATGTGCAAGATAAGGCAGGACTTCCCGCCCTACATGCTCGGCGACATGGTCGAGGGGGCGATGAAGGTCATCGGTCCGAACGTCGTCGGCCTCACGCGCCGCGGATTCTCCAAGGACGTCATCCACGCCCTCAAGGAGGCGCACCGCTTCCTGTACCGCGACGGACTCAACCGCTCCCAGGCGCTCGACCGCGTGGAGAACGACGTAGAGCAGTTCGACGAGATAAAGGCGCTCGTCGCGTTCTACCGCAACTCGCAGCGCGGCGTGAGCTGAGCGCCGGCGCGCGGCAGATGGAAACCAAGGGGAGAATGAAATGAAGACATTTATCGCGGCCGCCGTCTTGGCGGCGGCTTTCGCGGTTTCGGCAGGGACTGAAACACCTGTCGCCAAGGTCGGGTGCGAGTCCGTGTCCGTATCCGCGGGCTTTACCAATGCGGTCGTGAAGCTCCGCAACGACGGAGCGACCGACGCTGTCGAGGCGGTGCAGATATACGTCTCCACGCCGAACTCCGGAAAAGGCGCGCCCAGCGTCCTGCCGTGCGGCCTCGCGCGCGTTGCGGTGCCTGCAGGGAAGTCCGTCGAGGCTTCCGTTGCCATTGACGCCGACGCGTTCGCCGAAGCGGGCGAGGACGGTGCGGCGAAGCCCGTCGCCGGCAGATGCACCGTCTGGGCGGCGACGGTCGCGCCCAGCGGGGACGGACGCGGACTGGGCGTCCGCTCCTGCTCTACCGTCGTCGACGCGAAGCCGAGGCTGCTGTTCTTCCGTTCGGAGCGCTGCCGCAGGTGCATCAGGCTTGAGAAGGAGCTTTTCTCGACCCAGAAATGGTTCGACTTCGCCGAGGGGCGCATCACGCTCGAGCGCGTAGACATGGGCGGAATCGACGAGCACCCGCTTGCTGCGCGCTATGGCGTCGACAGGAAGGGCACGTTCGTGCTGACGAGCGCAGGTGGCGGATGCGCCGCGGCGCGTCTCGAGGCCTGCGAAGACCCTTCGGTCGTACTGCCGTGGCTTCGCGGCGCCATTGTCTCTGGCGACTAGACGCCCTCGGCGCTGGCACGCCAGAATGGACGGCGCGCGAGAATCGCAGCCCGCAGACGGCTGGAATATGGTATAATGCGGACATGAAGAAGTTCGCAGCATATTTTTCAGCATTCCTTCTTGCCGGGTGCCTCGGCAGTGCGCCGAAGGCGCCGGCATACTGGACCATCGACGTGGAATCCGCCGAAAAGGCGTCGTCAGTGGTGGTCTGCGCTCCTTACGGCGGGCAGCGGCTCGCCGTTCTGCGCGGCAACGGCTCGATAGCGTTTGATCCGTGCAATTCCTTCGCCGCCGCGCCTGCGGCGATTCTCAAGGACGCGCTGGTGGCGCGCGGCGGCAGCGGAGCGGTGACGGTGCGCAGGATAGCGCTCGACTGCCGCGAGGAGGGCAGGCGCGACGCGCTGGTTGAGCTCGACGTTGCGCTGGGCGACAAGGTTGCGAGCGGCGCGGCGTCCGTTTCCGCCGCTGACGGAAACTACACCGCCGCGTTCACGCGCGCGTTCGCCCGGGCTCAAGCCGAGGCAAGAAAGGGGCTTGCGTCCGGGAAATGAGGATTTTCGACGCAATCGGCCGTCGCGTCTGCGAAATGGCCTCGTCGGCGCATGACGACTTAGCCTTTCTGGGCGAGACTGCTGCGTGCGCGGCTTCCCTCGTGTTCCGTCCACGC
>JAEEOY010000013.1 GCA_016284515.1 Kiritimatiellia bacterium
ACTGTTGGTATAAGCGGTTGATTGACTGTTTGTTGAGACAGGCGACTCGATTTTCAGATCAAAATCCGTTGGATAAATGTATTCAGTCACGGCCTTCGTCATATATTCGTCACCCGAGCGCACAACGGCGTGGGATGAATCAATAAGGTCAACGTCGTCACGATCCAAAAGTTTTTTGCAGAGAGCGGCCGCGTCGGAGACATGGCTTGAAACTTCAAATCCAACCGCCTTGAGTGCTTCGCGTCCCGCACCGACCAACCGCACGTCGCATTCGAGCAGATATTGAGCATCCTCATTTTCACGCCCATCGAAATACTTGACGATCTTCACGAGGTTGTCAGGGGTGTTGGTGACGCGCAGATAGACCGTCAACCCCTCGCGGCGGGACACGATGGAAGATCCCTCCGGCCAGGTGAGCTCAAGCCCTTTTTCTGAAAACCGAGACTTCCATTTCTGTTCCGTCTCCCTGTCACATTCCTTCTGTTCCGCTTCATCTGCAGCCTCTCTTTTCGCCCGCTCCTCCTCAGTCTCGCCGTCATAATTGGCTGGGAAACCGCATTCAAATGTTATCCGCGGGAATGAAAGCGTATCCATTCCCTCCGGCGGCTTCTCCTGTCCAGGCAGCATCATCGATGCGCACAGCATCAACGTCATCAGCAGTTTATTCATTCTTGACTCCCCCTCATTTTTGGATTTTACCGTTCGACAACTTCCCAGTGGCCGTTTTTGTCGGCGCCAACGCGGCGGATTTCGCCGGACGCCTAAGTTTGTCCATTTTCAATTACCGAACGGTATTATATCATAGCGAACGGCATCAAGTCCACGCCGATTATTACCGTTCGGTACTAACACGCAGTTTTGCGGATAAATCAGGTCTGCGGCTGAAATACGCAGCCCTTATCAAAATGAACGGCCGTCAATGCGGAAGGCGCATTTACGCAGTTCTTTTTGAATGCCCTTCTTGCCAGCACGATGCGCTTCTAAATACTGGATGTAGTTGAAGTGGCCGAGTTGTCCGACGCTCCAGACAACGCCGTCTTCCGGATCGTATGAAAGCGGACGATGCTCCCTGTCCCACGGATCTGCGGGAACGCTGGGCAGGAATTCCGGAACGAGCGCGTCAAGCGTCGGCGGATTCCCGTTGCCGTTCTTCAGCCTCCATTTCGCCACTGCAAGGACAACCATTGCCTTGTCCTGGGCGAAGCTGATTCTAGGGACGTATTCGCCGGAAACTTGCAAAGTAGAAACAAGCGCATGGGAGATTCCGTTGCCGAAACAGTTGGGGGCGAACAATGCTTTACCCGACTGCTCCGGTGGCAGATCTTCTCCAGCGAGCGCCTTCCGGACGGACAGGATAAGCCGGGCCTTCGTGTCGCGCGGATGGAGAGCGAACCGCATATAGCCAGGCCACCGCACGATCAGACGACAAAAAGCATCAGTCATGCGTCCTGTCCATGACGGCGAATAATCACAGCCGAAAATGCCGTATAGCAACGCCACTACGCGATTGTTCCAGTCCAGACCAGCCTCAACGCGCTTACTCGTCCAGCCGTCGA
Source organism: Kiritimatiellia bacterium (assembly GCA_016284515.1). Lineage (GTDB taxonomy): Bacteria > Verrucomicrobiota > Kiritimatiellia > RFP12 > UBA1067 > UBA1067. The sequence goes on from JAEEOY010000013.1 coordinate 1,557, forward strand.
GGCCTGAACGCACAATGGTGTATTCGCCGCAAATTGCCCGCGCGGCATCGGCATCCGCCGCAGCAGCGTCTGCCTTGACAAGCTCCAAGAACCGCTCCAGCATCGTATCCTTCGCGAGCCCCATGCCCACGGCGTCGCACATCTTGCCGTAGGCGTAGCTCTGTATCGCGCCGCCAAAATAGCAATAGCCGACGCACGACGGCTCGTTCTCCATGGCAAGCCTGCCGAACGCATGGATTTCAGCAACCGTTTCTGTCGCAGACTCCAAATCACCGCGCTCCAGTTCGCGCTGGGCTTTAAGCCGAAGCAGACGGGCAAAGTTGAGAAAAGTATGAATAGGCGGCATCGAAAATGTCTCAAACGGCGGCACGCGCGGACTGACATTGCGATAGTACTTCTGCCGCACGCCCTTCGACATCGTCGCAAAGAATGTCTCATTCGAGGCCAGTAGCGCGTCCGCGCGCTCCGCCGCGTTCGTCAGACTTCTTGCCTTCGCCGCGTAGTATGCTTCATTCGTGAAAGCAACGCCGTAATCCAGGAACTGATTGTCATCCAAGTCTGCCCGATAGTCGCTTGCGACGGAATAGTAGTTCGTGGCGGACATGAATGTCAAGAAGGCGTTTTCATCGTCCGGCACGTCGTCCAATTCGACGATCAGATCAGCATCGTCCAAGGACAGCCCCGCGACATCGTCGAATCCGCCGATGTAAAGATAGAGTGTGAAGGCAGCGGCCAGCAGCAAAACTGCCAAGACGAGAGTCTTCAGCGAGGCGAGGACGTAATTTCGGTGATTATTCATGGCGCGAACACGTATGCCCATATGCCAATGATGAACGAAATGGGATAGTCCCAGTCAACGGACGGCGTCATGTGCGAACCGACGCAGAGCAGCACTAGTCCAAGACCTAGGCATGCCAGACGCCAAGGCTCGACGAGCGCGCGCGTGAAGACCGGCCGCTCTTTTTCTAAAAACTCTACTTTCACCAGTCTCCGCCGCATGGGAAGTTGATGATGGGGAACCAGGGAAGAAATCCCTGCGGGTTGTAGTTGAGAAGCCCGATCTGGATTCCGCCGCCGGCGTTGACCAGTCCAACCTGAAGCCCAGGCAGCCACGGGTAGGGATCACCTCCTCGATATCCAAGATTCGATTCAACGTTGAAAACCCCAGCGCTTATTCCGATGTTGCGGCCCGCGAGACTGAGAAAACCGACCTCGAACGCATAGTTGACGCTACTTACGGCGATGAATCCAGCTTGGGCAAGGTAGTTGTTCGCCATGCTGTTTTCAAGCGCAACAGATGCCAACGCCGAATTCTGACGAAGGCTGAGCGCACCAACGGACACGACGGTATCCGCCTTTCCATGGACTAACTGGAACGATGGACACAACCCAACCTGAACCGGGGAAAAGTCCAGCGGCAGCAGACCGTCGTTGGCTTTCGGCTCCACGCAGATGGGGAAATGCGCCCATGCCGTTTCGCAAAAACCAGCGATCAGCCCTGCCGCCAGCAACAGCGATTGAAAAGCTCCTCTCTTCATGGTTCTCCCCTCCTTCCAGATTGTTTTGGTGCTATTATACCAAATCCGCGGCAGATGCGCCGCGCAGACTGTCAGGCTACCAACCCATGTTGACGACAGGAAGATAACGTAAATCCGTCCAACCGCTTTTGTACTTGTCTTGTGCGATGCCGTTTACAAGCCCGATCTGGATGACAAACCCGTCCTTGTCCGGAACCGCAAAGTTGAGCGCGCCGATCTGGACACCGCTCATGGACAACGCAGAGTTCCACAGAGAAACCTGCAATCCCCTGCATGATTCTGCAGACGCAAAAAGACCTGAAACCTGAACGCCACGCATTTCTTCACTCACCCCCGCGAACAGTCCTGCCAGTTGCAACCCGCAAGCGCGATACGCCCCGGCAAAGATGCCGGCCGCCTGCATGCCCGTGAATCTGTCGCCGCCGACAAATGCGCCCGCAATCTGCGCACCCACCAAGGATGTTTCCTGCGGACCTATCGGCCGTCCGTAAGAAGCGACCCCCGACAACTGCACTCCGCGCAGATGCGTCGCCCAGGAATTGATGCCGCCAAGCGAGATGCCAGTAACTGAATAAGGTCCGTCAAATGCGATCGGCGAAAGGTGCAGTCCGCATACGAACGGGTCATCCGAAGGCAAGGTCGCAAAAAACGTAAACGCGAACGGTGTATCCATGTAAAAATCGGCCCCACGCGTCTGATCGGCCAGACCAAGTGCGGCAATCATGGCGAGCGCTATTTTCAGAAGCCTGCCGCCCGTGCGTACTGCGCCGCAATGAACATTGGATGAAGCATTATCCATGAACCCTTCTCCTTTCATGTAGTTGCACATTATACCAAATCCCGCGGCAAATGCGCCGCGCGATTTGGTATAATACTGCTCTAAATATTCAAGGAGACAGTCTATGGCCTTACGATTCGGACACGTCAATCCAAACAAGTTCCTGTTCGGACACTTTCTGTTCGGATGCGTCTGGCTCGCCTTCATCGGGGGCATGGCCAGCCTGGCGCTATCCGTAATTCTGAGGTCCAATCTCAAGGAATATGACTCCACCACGTGCCGAATTGAGCGCGCAGACGTCAGGCAGACGTCTATCGACTCCTTCGCCTTCACCGCGGAATTCACCTATGAACACTGCGGAAAGACGATTAAAGCGACATCTCTCGGCCGGCCAAACCAGCAGGAATTCGAGTTCAGCAGACTTGAAGCCAGGCTACCGCTTCTGGAGAAATACGCGCCTGGCACAACTCATCTGTGCCGCGTGAACCGGGAGGACCCATCGGACGGGATCCTCCCGGTCGAGAACCCGGTGCCGAAATTAGGCGGCATTTGGCAGGTGCCCGTAATCGCGTGTGTCTGCATTGTCGTGACGATCTTCCTCTCCGTCGGCCTAGGCATGATCGCCTTCGCTTTTCCAGGTCTGAGACGCAAAGTCACGAAAACCGCGAAGAAACGGCTGGGCGGAGCGTTTGCCATGCTGTTCGCGCTGCCCTTCGCAATCATCGGAATCGGCATCATCGCCTCGACGCTCCTCGCACAGAAGGAAGCATCTGGTTTTATTCCGGTGCAGGCCAAGGTACTCTATTCGGGCGTCGCTTCACATCGATCAACCGGAAGCCGAGGACGCTCCTCGACGACCTACTCGGTTCTCGTCGGCTACTCCTACAAGGTGGACGGAAAAACCTACGAAAGCGACAGATATTCCGCAGGCCCATCTGTCTCGACAAGCAACTACGACCAGCAGAAGCGCAAGGCGGACACCTACAAAGCCGGCTCGGATGTTACGGTCCATGTCTCGCCGAGCAATCCGCGCAAGAGCTTCTTGACGGCGCCTGACAAAGGTGCAAACATCGCGCTCTTGCTGGGCATGTGCGCGTTTGCTTTCGCGGGAATCGGTTTTTTCATCGGCGGCGCATGGCTGTTTCTTTCCACATTCGGTTCGGATGACCGCGCATCGTCTTTCGTCAACAATGTCCTACGACGCTCTCATGCGGACATTCTGCACATAGGCGCATTCGCCATCCTGTGGAATCTCATCGCCTGGGCGCTGTCGGTCGCATTCACATACGACGAGCCGATTTCGCAATGGGGGCCGGTGCAGTATTTCGTCTTCATTTTCCCGGCCGTCGGGCTCGTCCTTGCGACAGTCTTCGTCTGCAAGCTCATCCGTGAACTGCGCGCGCCGAAGCTCACGATGTCGCTTTCATGCGCCGTCTGGCAGCCAGGTTCCGCCGCACAGGTCGAATGTCGGATGGACAGGTCCGAGACCGTGGAAGCGCTGGAGATCGCGTTGGAGATAGTTGAGCCGCGTAGCTGCTACAAAAACACAAACCGCCACGTCGTCTCCAGAATTCCATGCTGCAGCCACAAGGCACCGACCGTGCCGGAGGCCTGGCATTTCTCCTTCATTGTTCCCGCAGTAGACGCTGAAAAAGAGCAGTCCTGCGCATTCGCCGTCAGTATACAATCGTCGAATTCCCGAAAGCCGTACAAATTCCGATATTCCCTACACCAGTAAAAAAATCCTCTGTGCCTCCATGTCTTTGTGCCTCTGTGTTAAAACCATACCAAAGTTGTCTCAATGAACATCCACGTGCCAGAGCGCACCGCGGATGCGCCGTGCGCCGTCAGTCGGCTGCATAGCGGCGGGAGGCGGCAGACCAGTCGAGATGCTTTTCGAAACATGTGGGGACAGTCCCCGCGAAACATGCTGTTTTATTGGCATTCATCGCTTCGCCCTCTTCTCAAGCCGCCCCACGACTTCACGACATGCAGGCTCCGGCATTACAACATGCACGCCACGAGGCCGGTCGCTCCCTCCCGGACATCCTCCTGCCGCTTCGCAACCAGGCGGAGATAGAAGACGGCCATGCCGACCCGGGCGAACAGGCAGATGATGTCCATCAGGACTTCAGCCGCGACAAAGCCGGCATTGCACGCGATCCATGCCGCGTCACTTTCAGGGAAAATGAAGTCCAAGGACAAGAAATACAGCCAGACCGAAACCTCTTCCACCGCAATCGAGGCCAAGATACCGACGACATACGACATGCCGTACAAACCAAGCATCATCCAGAACGTGACCCACCAGCGCCCTTTGACCATCCGCTTGGACTCCTCAAGCGCCTTGACCGGCCCAAGACCACCGATCACGACACAACCTGTCGTGAATGCGTAAAACACGTACCAGACGATCCCGGGCACGACAAGGCAGAGAAGCAAGAAGAAAATGACAACCGACGATATCAGGTTCGCCTTGAAAAGCCGACCCCATGCCGAGCACCCCTCCGCCATGAGCCGCCAGCATGACAAGGAGCGGTTCGCGCGATCGGCGGCTACAAACCTGTAGACCACGGCATCCGCAAGGATACCAAACACGCAATAGAGAATGTTGCCCCATTTCTGCGATGTCATATAAGCCTGCGGAGTCTCCGGGTCGTCAGGGATGAGCGCGATATAGACTATCTCAATTGGAACGAACACCAGCAGCAGAACCGGCCACGTCTTCGCGATCATGCGCCAGTACCGGTGCATGGACTCCTTCAGCAATCCTTGCGTTTCCTCTTTCATAACATTCCCCGCCCACTCACCTTGCCGCACCACGATACAACTAGTCCCTGCTATCAATTCAGCCCTTCTCCACTGCCTCTCCCGTGCCGTACATTATAACACATCCGCGGCAGATGCGCCGCGCTATTTGGCAGCTTTGATGCTGCGGGCGGCGAACCATGCCGACAGCGCTTCCGACGCCTCTGGCGTGAGCTCCGCGTCACCGTTGAAACGCTTCCAGCGAAGCGCCGTGAGGTGCTGGACCGCCGTGCGCGCAAGAAGCTCGTCGCCCTTCCACCAGTCGATGCCGGGATGCCCGCAGCACATGCACTCGGAGTTGCTGCCGCGATCCTTGAACTTGAAGATCCCCCGCAGCTCGGCTATCTCCTTCGTATCCGTCAGGACGAGCAGCACAGGATCGCGCTCGGGCTTCGTGCAGCATCCAAACCCGCCGTCGCGTATCACCACGCGGTCCGCCTCGGCAACCGCCTTCTGAAAGCGTTCCGTCTCGGAGAACAGGGAGATCATGACATACTTCGGAGACCCGTCCTCGTTCTGTGGCGCAAACTGCAGGTAGTCCAGACTCTTCCAGCGCGCGCGAAGCCCCTCCTTGTCCGGCTGCGCCATCGGCGTGTCGGCGATGCGCATCTTCCTCAGACTTGGCAATGGACAGATGTCATTGATGGATTTGACCGGGCAGCCGTATATGTCCAGCGTCTCCAGCGGGCAGAGCTCAAGCCCGCGAATCTCGCCCACCGGGCACTTGCTTAGGTAGAGCCAGGATATCGGGACGCGCTCCAGCATCGCGACGTCCGTAAGATTCGTGCAGCCGTGAAGAATAAGTTCGACGGAAAGCTGGTTGTTCGTCAAAGTCGCCAGCGTCTCAAGCGGGCGCTCCGACGCATTGACGTCGGCGATCGAAAGCTTCATGAATATCTTTTTGGGCTTTCTCTGCTCGCGGAGAACCGCGACGATGTTGGCGAAGTCCTGATAGGAAATCTGGTCTCGGTTCGTTGACGAGCGCGTTTCGGCAAGCTCGTAGTCAATGGAAATTCTCCGGCTGTCGAAATCGATGTCGCCCAGCGAAAACTGCCTGCTCTTGCCACCTCCGGAATCGTCGTCAGCGAACGGATTCTCGTCTTCCTCGTCCTCTTCCTCATCGTCGCATTCCACGCACGCCGGCGCAGGCATCTTTGCCCGGGATTGCATCAGGTCAAACTGTGCGACGACACCGCCCATCAAAGCGGCGAGAAGCGCAAAAACCCACCAATAGCTGCGGCAGTGCCGATAGTCTTTCAGTCCGGCCTTTTCAAGTGCCGACTTCACCTCTTCTTCACTTGCGCCGAGCGAGACGAGGGATGGCAGAAGAAGTGTCGGCAGATTTCTTTCCAGCACTGCAAGCCCGCCGTCGAGAAAGACGTAGTATGAGCCCAGGTTCCGCCAGACAACACGCATGACGTTGTCACCGCTGCGGAATTCATAGCAGGTGTCGCTCATCGCGACAGTCCCTTCGTCCGAATAACCCATGAACCGCCGGATGACGAGGTCCATGGACTTCTGGAACCGAGCCCTGTTGAACTTCAGGGCAAAGACGATCAGACCCAACAAAAACAGGAGATAGAGGTCAAGATGTCCACCGCGCAAATACGCCAGCACCTCGGCCGCAAGTCCCATGACAATGAACACGGACAGCATGATGCGCGATGAACGCGCGACCCTGTCGTAGACCTTTCCGGCGAATCGGCGGAGCTTCGCCGCATCGTACAGCCTGCCAGTATATTCGATGTTCATATCTGACATTATACCAAATCCGCGGCGGATCCGCCGCGGTCTCGATGGGGCAGATGTTCCTCACCTAAATTCCGCTTTGCAGAAGCATGCCGACATGCGGTCGACTTCGTTTCTGCGAATATTCAGTTTCTGCGCGAGCGCCCGCCAGCCTGGCGTCAGATCGAGCGCGGCGAATGCCACGTCCGGGTTCGGGTTCACGTCAAACGTCGCGAGCCTCCCTGTCGCGAACCACGCAGAAGCCGCGCGTCCTGAATGTCGCGCCCCTGCAGGTCAGCTGCCGCGAC